>JBLMWR010001004.1:0-7910 GCA_050257335.1 Deltaproteobacteria bacterium
CGGCCACCCCTGGAACGCCGGCGAGACGGTGACAATTACGGTACACGACACGAAACATCCCGGCAGCCGGATGTGGGGTGAGGAATTTACGATCAAGGATGAGATTTACCAGTACAAGCACTGGCAGCCCGAAAAAGTCCACGTGCTGATGAGCCTGAATATGGCCAAGTGCAAGACCAGGGCGGACCACCACGTGCCGGTGGCATGGGTAAAAAAATACGGCGACGGCAAAGTCTTCTACACCAACCTCGGCCACAACACCGAAACGTGGGCCAACAAGACCTTCATCGAATCACTGACGGGAGGAATCACGTGGGTGATGGGGCTGGAAGACGGAGATGCGACCCCGAATCCCGAAGTTTCCCGGGCTCAGGAGGCCAAGGCGAAAGCGGACGCGGGAGGGTAGGGGAGACAAGGAGGAAAACGGCAGAAAACAGGCGCGACAGGCCGTTCAGCGGCGACGCGCAGCGGAGCATTCCGGTCCATCAGGCCTCAACGACAGCCGGCACTCGTGACAACAGCAACCACCTCTTTGCGACTTGACAACGTCGAAGTCATCGACACGTTTGCGGAAGCGTTTCCCATCACGGGGACGCGCGCGGTCATCACGGCGGTTTCGCTCGAATGGGCGCGGATCGCCGCGACCGTCATGACAGGCAATGCCACCAGCGTCATTGCCTGCGACGTCGAAGCGGCAATCGAGCGCGAGTTGAGCCCGGACGAAACTCCGGACGGCCGTCCCGGGGTGGCCGTACTGGTCTTCGCCTTCAGCCGCGACGCGCTCGGCAAGGCGCTTGCCGGCCGGGTCGGGCAGAGCGTGCTGACCTGTCCCACCACGGGCTGTTATAACGGCATCGAGGGGGCGCCGAAGGACAAACAGATTTCGGTTGGGGGTCAGATCCGGTATTTCGGCGACACGCACCAGTCGTCGAAGAAACTCGCGGGCCGGCGGCTGTGGCGGATTCCCGTGATGGACGGCGAATTCGTCTGCGAAGACCGTTTCGGGACGGTCAAGGGAGTCGCCGGAGGGAACCTGCTGATCTGCGGCGTCGATCAGGCGGCGGCCCTGTCGGCGGCCGAACATGCCGCGGCGGCGATTCGCCAACTGCCCGACGTGATCCTGCCGTTTCCCGGCGGAATCGTCCGCTCGGGGAGCAAAGTGGGGTCGCGGTACAAGAAACTCAAGGCGAGCACCAACGACGCGTATTGCCCGACGCTGCGGGCGGTCGTCGCGTCGGAACTGCCCCCCGAAGCCGGGGCCGTGTATGAAATCGTGATTGACGGATTGTCCCAAACGGCGGTGCGGGAGGCGATACGGGCCGGGCTGCACGCCGCGTGCGCGACGCCCGGCGTAGTCCGCGTGACAGCCGGCAATTACGGGGGGAAGCTGGGCCCGTTCCATTTTCATTTGCGCGAGCTTGTGGAGTGACCGCGCGACTGGTCAAATCGGCAGGTCGAAACCGACTTTTATTGGATTTTTCGTTTCTGCCAAACCAGGAAAAGACGAAGAAGAACCGCGGATGACGCGGAGAAGTGCGGATGTGCCGGTTGACATCGATCGTAATCATCCGCGCGTATTCGCGTCATCCGCGGTTAAATCTATTTTAATTCCGGCCGCTGACCGGCGCAAGCTCTTCGTTCATCATCCCTGGGGGACGAATTCTCATCGAATCGGTACCCGCCGCCCGGCTTTCCGAAATGTCGCTTGTCACCCAAGTCACGCCGCCGCCCGCCGACAGCGCCCGCCTGCGACGCTACATTTACGGCCTGGTGATCGCCGTGGCGGCGGGACAGGGGCTGGCGAGCATTCTGACGGCGACCGTCCTGTACAGCCCGGCGAAAGGGTGGCCGAAGAATCGCCCACCGCACGCGCCCATCTTTTCCGCCAACGACCGCTCGCGGTGGTGCACCGTCTGGTCGCTGCTCGAGCGGGGGACGTATCAGATCGACGAGATCATCGAAGTCCGGGGATGGAACACGATCGACAAGGGACGGCACAACGACCACTTCTATTCCTCGAAGCCCCCCTTTCTGGCGACGATCGTCGCCGGATTGTATTGGGTACTCAAGCACACGGCCGGTCTCGACCTCTTGAAACAGACCCACGAAACCGTGCAGGTCATCTTGCTCTTCGTCAACTGGCTTCCGTGGATCGTGGCCCTGGCGCTCCTGGCGGCAATTGGCGAGCGATACGCCCGTTCCGACTGGAGCCGCATTTTCCTGGTCGTCACGGCCGCCGGGGGAACGTTTCTGACGACGTTTCTCACGACGCTCAACAATCACACCGTGGCGGCGTGCAGCGTCGTCTTCGCCATCTACCCGGCGCTGCGGATCGTCAACGACGGTCGGCGCAGCGGGTGGCTCTTCGCAATGGCGGGGTTCTGGGGAGCGTTTGCCGCGTGCAGCGAGCTGCCGGCGGCCCTGTTCGGGCTGGCGCTCTTCGCGGGACTCGTCAGGCAGTCGCCGAAGCAGACGCTGCTGTGGTTCGTGCCGGCGGCCCTGGTTCCGCTGGCGTTCTTCTTCTACACCAACTGGCTGTGCACCGGCGGGATTTTGCCGTTCTATGCCAGTTTCAATGATCCCTATCCCTCGTTCTACAAATATGAATACAAGGGGGTCCCCAGCTACTGGATGAATCCGTCGCCGCAGGACGTGGGGGAATCGTCGGCGCTGGTGTATCTGTTCCATTGCACGTTTGGCCACCACGGCATCTTTTCGCTCTCCCCTGTCTTTCTGCTGACGATCGCCGGCTGGCTCCGGCTGGGAAAGCCGTTTCCGCTGCGGCAGGTGGGGTGGTTGAGCCTGGTGCTGACGGTCTGGGTCCTCGCGTTCTACCTGTCACGAACGCAAAGCTACAACTATGGCGGCAACACGAGCGGCCTGCGATGGGCCTTCTGGCTCATTCCCCTGTGGCTGATGGGGCTCGTCCCCGCGCTCGACGCCTGGGGCGAGCGGCGCGGCGTCCGCATCGCCAGCGCCCTGCTGCTGGCCCTGTCCGTCTTCTCGGCTGCCTTTCCCCACGTCAATCCCTGGCAACCGCCGTGGCTGAAGAACGTCATGGACGTTCGGGGGGAATGACCGCGATTTCGGGTGGCACGCCCTGAGTCACGCAGCATGACAGCGGCTACCCACACGTGCCACCCGCCGCTGAACGATTGCCCTCCCGCTGGCCGGTCGTTACGCTGAAATGCGGCAGGATTCAACTCTCACTTCCGCGAAGTCCCATCGCGACGCAAGGATTGCGGCATGGCGCAGGCGCTCATCATCCACGGCAATGCGACGCAGGCGGCCACGCTCGCGCGCGTGCTGCAACTGGCCGGGATCGAGGTCGAGACGGCCGCCGACTCGGAATGGGCCGCCGGCCGGATCGACACCGGAAAATTCGAGCTGGTGATCACTCCGGGATCGGAATTTGCGCGGCTCGTGGAGCGGGGCGCCGAGGAGAGCGCGCGGCGGCAAACCACCGAGGCCGCCCTGCAGGACGCCGAAGCGATGTACCGGTCGTTCGCCGAGGGGCTCCCGATCCACCTGATCTGCAAAGACCTCGACGGGCGGTTCCGGTTCGCGAACGGCCCGGTGTGCCGCGAGCTGGGGAAATCCCTCCCCGGAATCGTGGGCAAGACCGACTACGATTTCTTCTCGAAAGAGCTGGCCGAGAAATACCGGGCCGACGACCTGCGCGTCGCGAAAACGCGGGAAATCCTGCAAGCGGTGGAAGAGCATCGGTTGCCGACCGGTGAACGGCGGTTTGTGGAGATCATCAAGGCGCCGGTGTTCAACGCCGCGGGGACCGTCACCGGCGTGCAGGTCGCGTTCTGGGACGTGACGGCCCGCCGGCGGGCCGAACAGGAGCTTGCCGAAAGCGAGTCGCGCAACCGGGCGATTCTGCACGCCGCGCTCGATTGCATCGTGACCATCGATCAGAACGGAAAGATCATCGAGTTCAATCCGGCGGCCGAAAAAACGTTCGGGTATCGGCGCGAGGAAATCCTCGGGAAAGACATGGCCGAAACCCTGCTCCCCCACCCGAATCGCGACCGCCATCGCGACACCCTCGACCGCTACAGCGATGCCGGCGAGATGGGGTCGATGCTGGGGAATCACTTCGAGCAGACGATGGTGCGTCGGAACGGGGAGCGGTTCGTGGCCGAAATGTGCATGCAGCCGGTCCCTTTGGAAGGGACCACCGTTTTCACCCTGTTCCTGCGGGACGTCACCGACCGGAAGCGGGCGGAAGAAGAAATCAAGCGGAAGAACCGCGACCTCGAGACTCTGCTGTACGTCACATCGCACGACCTCCGCGAGCCGCTGCGGGCGATCCAGAATTTCTCGCGGCTGGTCTGTGAGCGCAATGCGGCGCAGCTCGACGCCAAAGGGCAGGATTTTCTGAAGCGGGTGGTGCGCGGGGCCGAGCGGCTCGACCGGCTTTTGGAAGACGTGCTGACGCTCTCGCGGGCGCAGCGATCGATCGAGCCCGTCGAGAACGTGGCGCTGGACGCGGTCGTGGCCGACGTACTGCAGCAGCTCGAGTCGCGCATCGAGGGGAGCAATGCCCGCGTCCAGGTCGTCGACGAACTTCCGCATCTGGCGGCCGACCGCCGCTGGATCACGCAGGCCGTCTACAACCTCGTCGCCAACGCCCTGAAGTTCACCCGCGAGGGGGAGCCCCCGGACGTCGAGATCTGCGCGTACCAGCCGCACGCCGACGAGCCCGCCGGCGAGGGGCTGGTCGTGTGCGATCGCGGCCCGGGGGTGCCCCCCGGCTACAACGAACGCATTTTTCAGCTCTTTCAGCGGGCCGTCGGACGCGACGTCGAAGGGACCGGCGCCGGCCTCGCCATCGTCCGGCAGATCGCCGAGCGCCACGGCGGATCGGCCTGGGTGCGTTCGCGCGAGGGGGGCGGTTCCGAGTTCGTGGTCACGTTCGGAATCAGCGTTGTGTGATGGAAGCTGGAGTCCCGGCTTCAGCCGGCGCCGCCTGAAGGGAGGATCCGGTGGCGTGGTTCGTTTTCGGAAAAGCGCTACACGTAAATTCCCTCCCCCTGGATGGGGGAGGGCCAGGGTGGGGGTGAGGAGCCGGAAAACGCTCGCCCCCCCGCCCCAGCCCTTCCCCACGAGGGGGGACGGTGAAAAAAATGCGAAGCGTGCGACAATTCCGCGAGGACACCGCTTAACGGATGCTGGTGGAACTGCAGCGCAGCAATGTGTTTGACGATCTGGCGGCGTTCGGCGACAATTCGTGAACGCGGCGTAATGAATCGGTCGAGAGGAGCGGCACGGCCAGCGATGAACCGGCAAGTGATTCATCTGTTGCTCATTGAAGACAGCCCGGACGACGCCCTGCTCATTCGCGAGCTGCTGGCCGACGCCCGCCAGGCGGATTTCGAAGTCGAGCACGTCGAATCGCTCTCGGCGGCGCTCGAGCGCCTGGCCCGGGCAAACGTCGACGCCGTGCTGCTCGACCTGCAGCTTCCCGACAGCCGCGGCCTCGACACGTTCCGCGCGGTGCAGAAGTCGGCTCCCGCGGTTCCAGTCGTCGTGCTCAGCGGCTTCGAAGATGAAACGACCGCATTGACGGCCGTCCAGGAAGGGGCCCAGGATTACCTCGTCAAGGGACAGGCGGGGACGGCGGTGCTGGAACGGGCCGTCCGCTACTCGATCGAACGCAGCCGCACGAGCACGGCGCTGGCCGAGCGCAACGCCGAGCTGGCCAGGGCCCGGGACGCGGCCGAGGCCGCCAACCGCGCCAAGAGCGCGTTCCTGGCGAGCATGAGCCACGAAATCCGGACTCCCATGAACGCCATCATCGGGATGACCGACTTCGTGCTCGGGACCGAGCTTTCGCCGCTGCAGCGCGAATACCTGAAAATCGTCCAGGAATCGGCCGAGTCGCTGCTGTCGCTGATTAACGACGTTCTTGATTTCTCGAAGATCGAGGCCGGCAAGCTCGATCTGGAAGAGGTCGAGTTCAGCCTGCGCGACAGCTTCGGGTGCACTCTCAAGTCGCTGGCCGTGCAGGCCCACCGCAAGGGGCTCGAGCTCATTTCCGACATTCACGCCGGCGTTCCCGACCGGGTGCTGGGCGACCCCACGCGCCTGCGGCAGGTGCTCGTCAACCTCGTGGGCAACGCCATCAAGTTCACTTCCGGGGGAGAGGTCGTCGTCCGCGTCCGCCCCGAGCGGCAAAGCCAGGACGAAATGCTGCTGCACGTGACGGTCTGCGACACGGGGATCGGCATTCCCCCGGCCCGCCGCGAAAAGCTGTTTCAGGCGTTCGAGCAGGTCGACAGCTCGATGAGCCGCAAGTACGGCGGAACCGGCCTGGGGCTGGCGATTTCCGCGCGGATCGTGGACCTGATGGGCGGGCGGATCTGGTTCGACAGCGAGTCGGGCCGGGGAAGCACATTCCATTTTACGGCGAAGATCCGAGTCGCCGAGGGGAATGCGCCGGCCTTTCCGCTCGATGTCGCCGGCTTGCGCGGGGCGCGGGCCCTCGTCGTCGACGACAACGCCACGTCTCGCCGGACCCTGACGGAAATGCTGGCAAGCTGGGAGATGGACGTGACGGCACTGCCGGACGCCGCCGCCGCGCTGGAATTCCTGGGAGCCGCCGGCGCTTCCCGCGTTTCGTTCGCCGTGGCGCTGATCGACGCCGGCCTGCCCGCCATCGACGGGTTCGAACTGGCGCGCGAGATCAAGGCCCGGTTCGCGGACCGGGTGGCGCATGCGGTGATGCTGCTGACGTCGGGCGACCGGATGGGGGACGTGGGCCGCTGTGAACAACTGGGGCTCGACGCCTGCCTGATGAAGCCCATCAACCAGTCGGAACTGTTCGATGCCCTGGCGGAAATTCTCGGCTGCGGTGCGCACGAGGTGGCGGACGCGCGCGTGCCGGCGCCGGCCGGCGCCGAGGAACTGCCTTCTCTCAAGGTGCTGCTGGCCGAGGACAGCCTGTACAATCAGAAGCTGGCCTTGGCGCTCCTGGAGCGCAGGGGGCACCAGGTGGTGGTGGCCAATAACGGCGCACAGGCGGTCGAGCTGGCCCGCACACAGCCCTTCGATCTGGTGCTGATGGACGTGCAGATGCCCGAGATGGACGGGCTGGAAGCCACCCGCGCGATTCGCGAGCGCGAGGCGCGCTCGGGCCCGGGTGCTCCGCCTGCCGCACGCCTGCCGATCGTCGCCATGACAGCCCAGGCCATGAAGGGGGACCGCGAGAAGTGTCTCGAAGCGGGAATGGATGATTACCTGACGAAGCCCGTCCGGGCGGCGCAGCTTTACGAGACGATGGCGGCGGTTGTGGCCCGCAACCGCGAAAAGGGGAGCCCCGAGCTGCGGCCGGGCCGGCAGGTCCTCTCCGACAACCCCCCGCGCCCTGCCGACGCCCTGGCGTCGAAGTCCGCCAGCCGGCCTCCGCCGCATGGCGGAACGCGGGCCCTGGCCGCGGCGCTCAAGGCGGTTGACGGTGACCCCGAGCTTCTGTTGGATGTCACGCGCACGTTCCTTACGGAATCGCCCCGGCTTCTGGGAGAGATCGAGGGGGCCATCGCCCGCACCGATGCGCCGCTGCTTCGCCGGGCGGCACATACCATCAAGGGGGGCTTGAGGCTGTTCGGGGCCGACGCGGCGTACGCGCTGGCCTGCCGCCTGGAGGGCCTGGGGCGCGCGGGCGACGTGCAGGCCGCCGGCGAGCCGTTCGAGAATCTGAAACACGCCGTCGTGGAGCTTCAGCAGGATCTGTCCCTCTTTGCGGCGGCGGCGCCTGCCGGCAAGTCGGTGGAGTCGTCGTGATCGAGTTCAGAGCCCACAAGTCTTTGTAGAATTACTGGAGTGGTGCACGGTGCCGAAACTGTAGATTTCGTCCCGTTCTGGAGAACGTTTCCCTTTCGAAGACCGCGACAACAGAAATC
>JBLMWR010001005.1:0-3467 GCA_050257335.1 Deltaproteobacteria bacterium
AAACGGCCCCCCCGCGCCCGCGCGGTGGGGCCGCCGAATCCTTGTCGCCGGGCTGGGCAACCTGCTGCTGATGGATGACGGTGTTGGGGTGCACGCAGTCCGCGAGCTGAGACGGCACGCCGGGAGTGGCGTCATGGTGGCGGAGGTGGGCACGGCGGTGCTCGACGCCCTTCACCTGATCGAGAAGGCCGACCGGTTGCTTGCGATCGACGCAATGCGGGCGGGAGGCGCTCCGGGCACGATCTACTCATTCGGGGTGGAGGACGTCAAGCAGCGGCCCACGGAGGCCTCGTTACACGAATTGAACCTGTTGTCGGCGCTTACGCTGACGCGGCGCCGGCCGCGTGAGATCACTATTCTCGGCGTGGAGCCGGGCCGAATCGACTACGGCCTGGAACTGACACCCGCGGTGCAGGAAGCACTCCCACGGCTCGTTAGCGCGGCCAGCAGGATTGTCGCGAAGTGGGTGGGCGGGACGTTCGGGCGCGACGGGTGACGCGTGTTACCATCTGAATAACGGCCTGTTTTCCACGGATTTCTTAGGATCTCGCCTTGAATGTGACCGTTTCATCCGCCGAGCGGCTGCGCGTGACCCTGCATGGAGCGGTGCAGGGCGTCGGTTTCCGGCCCTTTGTCTACCGGCTGGCAACTGAATTGGGACTGCCGGGCTGGGTACTCAACTCGAGCGCGGGGCTGTCACTCGAAGTGGAGGGTCCTCGCGACCGGCTGGACACCTTCCTCGCGCGCCTCGAATCGGAGAAACCGCCCGCAGCGGTCATCCTGACGAAGGAGGCGAGTTTCCTCGCACCCGTGGGGTTTACAGGGTTCGAAATCCGCACAAGCGACGCAAGCGAAGGGAAGACCGCAAGCGTACTGCCCGATCTCGCGACCTGCGGCGACTGCCTGGCGGAGATGCGCGATCCCGCCGACCGCCGCTGTGGCTATCCGTTCACCAACTGCACGAACTGCGGGCCGCGCTACACGATCATTCTCGACATTCCGTACGACCGCCCAAACACGACGATGTTTGGGTTCGGGTTGTGCGCCGAGTGCGGCCGGGAATACCGCGATCCCGGCGACCGGCGGTTCCATGCACAGCCGGTGGCGTGCCCGGCGTGCGGGCCGAAGGTGTGGGTGGAATTGCCGCAGGGAATGGAGATGCAGGGGAGAATGGGGACAGACAGCCATTTCGCGACAGCGGCGAAATGGAGTCTGTCCCCATTTTCCCCAATTTTCGTCGCGGCGGCGCTGGAGCGGGGGGAGATCGTCGCACTGAAGGGGATCGGCGGATTCCAGTTGCTCGCGGACGCGCGGAATGAGCAGGCCGTGGAGCGCCTGAGGCAGCGCAAGCACCGCGAGGAAAAACCGTTCGCGCTGATGCTGCCGTCGATCGAGGAGGTGCGGCGGTACTGCGAGGTCTCGCCGGCGGAAGAGCGGCTGCTCAAGTCAGCGGCGGCGCCCATTGTGCTACTTAGACCGAACGGAACGCCCGGCATCGCGCCAAGCGTAGCGAAGTCTTCGCCGTACCTCGGAGTGATGCTCCCCTATTCTCCGCTGCACCACTTGCTGATGCGCGAGTTCCCCGCCCCGGTTGTCGCCACCAGCGGCAACCGCAGCGACGAACCGATCGCGATCGACAATGATGAAGCACGGGATCGCCTTGGCGAAATCGCCGATGTGTTTCTGATGCACGACCGTCCGGTGGCGCGGCCGTGCGACGATTCCGTGGCGCGCGTCACTCGAGGCCGCGAGAGCGTGGTGCGGCGGGCGCGCGGATATGCTCCGCTGCCGGTGCGCGTCGCGAGGGAATTGCCGCCGGTACTCGCGGTGGGCGGCCATTTGAAGAACACGGTTGCCATCGCGATCGGCCGTGACGTCTACCTGAGCCAGCACGTGGGCGATCTCGACACGGCAGAGGCAAGGGGGGCCTTCGAGAGGGCGATCGAAGACCTTTGCCGGCTCTACCGTTTTGAGCCTCAAATGGCCGCTTGCGATCTCCATCCGGACTACGCTTCGACGCAGTGGGCGCGGGCATCGGGGCTGCCCGTGATCGCGGTGCAACATCACCATGCGCATGCCGCGGCCTGCGCCGCCGAGAACGACATCCGCGGGGACTACCTGGGTGTGTCGTGGGACGGAACCGGGTACGGGCTAGACGCGACTGTATGGGGAGGCGAATTCTTTCTGGTGAGGGACGCGGAGTTCGAAAGAGTGGCGCACCTGCGACCCTTCCGGCTTCCGGGGGGCGAGGCGGCTATCCGCGAAGGCTGGCGTCCGGCGGCCAGCTTGCTGTGGGAGGTTTTCGGGCCGGAGGGTGTGCCGGAGTCGGCCCAGAAGCCGGTCCTGTTGCGGATGCTCGAGCGCGGCGTGAATGCGCCGCTGACGACAAGTGTCGGGCGGTTGTTCGACGCGGTCGCTTCCATCGCCGGCATCGCGCAGGCGAACCGGTTCGAGGGCCAGGCGGCGATGCAACTGGAGCGCGCGATCGGGGCCACCGTGACAGCGGAGTGTTATCGTTTAGGTGAAGGGGGCGACTGGGCGCCGTTGGTGGAAGAGGTAGGGGCCGATGCCGCCCGGAATGTCTCGCCGGCCCTGATCTCCGCGAAGTTCCACAATGCGCTGGCTCGCTGGATCGTCGAAGTCGCGGAGCAGACGGGGGTCGGCCAAGTCGCTCTGAGCGGCGGTGTTTTCCAGAACACCTACCTGACGGAGCGTGCCGCCTCGCTGCTCGAGGAACGCGGCTTCCGCGTGTACACACACCAGCGGGCGCCGGCGAACGACGGAGGCATCGCACTGGGGCAGGCGGTGATCGCGGGGATTCGGGCGGGAGGTTGACATTATGTGTCTGGCCGTACCGGGAAAGATCGTCAGCGTAATGGAGGATGACCCGCCGGAAGTGCGCCGCGGGAAGGTGGACTTCGCCGGCGTGCAGAAAGAGGTCTGCCTTGCCTACACGCCGGAGGCGAAAATCGGAGATTACGTGCTTGTGCACGTCGGCTTCGCGCTGAACGTGGTGGATGCGGAAGAGGCGCAGCGCATCTTCGAGACGCTCGACGAGATGCAGCGGCTGGAGGAGCTGGCCGAGGCGGAGAGAGCGGAGAGCGGGCCATGAAGTACATCGACGAATACCGTGACCCGGAGCGCGTCCGGCAGCTTGCGGCCGCCATCCGGAGGAAGATTACCCGCCCGTGGACCATTATGGAGGTCTGCGGCGGGCAGACGCACACCATCGTCAAGAGCGGCCTTCAGGAATTACTGCCTGAGGAAGTGACACTCGTGCACGGGCCGGGGTGCCCGGTGTGCGTGACGCCGCTCGAACTGATCGACAGCGCGGTGGCGATCGCCTCGCGTCCGGACGTAACGTTCTGTTCGTTCGGCGACATGCTGCGCGTGCCGGGCTCCACGAAGAGTCTCTTCGACGTGAAAGCGGAGGGCGGCGACGTGCGCATCGTCTACTCGCCGCTGGA
>JBLMWR010001006.1:0-5957 GCA_050257335.1 Deltaproteobacteria bacterium
GGCCGTCGCCTGAGCAGATCGGCAGGAATGCCGACCGCGACGCCAGGGGGCGGGACCGGAATCTGCCCCGCGCCGAGCACCTGCCCCAGATCCTGGGGCGGGATTCCGAGCAGAACGCACAGGCGAATTTCGGCGTGACGCCGGAAGATTTCGAGTTCGGCCACAAGCGCCTGGGCCTGCGCCACGTTGGCCTTGGCCATATCGTAAGGAATCTTGTTGTTGGCGTCAGCCTGGTAGCGGGCTTCGGCGATCGTCAGGAGCCGCTCGAACACCGCTAAACTTGCCCGCGCCATTTTGAGCTGCTCGTCGCGCGTGCGGATTTCAACATATTCTCTCCCCACATCCCCCAGCAGCGTCACCAGCACAGCGTCGTAGTTCTCGACGGAAGCATCCAGTTCGGCGGTGGCCGACTCGATGGCGCGCCGGAAGCGGCCCCAGAAATCGATCTCCCAACTGAGCCCGAAACCGCCCGTCCACGTGTCGAACCAGCGCTGCGGCGTGGCGACGCGGTTGGCGACGGCTTCGCTGACTCCGGTCCGCGCGTATCCGCCGCCGGCCGTCTGACTCTGCGGGAAGAACTCGCCGATGGCGTAGCCTCGCTGGGCCCGGGCCTGGAGCACGCGAAAGCCGGCTTCGCGCAGAGGGAGGTTCTGCTGATAGGCCGATTCCATGAGACCGCTTAAGACCGGGTCATTGAAGACGGCCCACCACTGGCTGATGTCGCCGGTCTCGGAGTGGACGTGCGGATCGTCCGCGTCGATCCAGTGCTCGGCCGCGGCCGCCTCCGGCCGACCGTAATTGGGCCCGACTTTGAAACCGTTCTGGACATAGTCCTGGAATGACGTACAACCCGACAGACCGATTGCCAGGTACGCCAGGATGCCGTATCGGGATCGCCGGGAGCCTGCGATCAGGAAGTCTGCGGAGCCGGCAGTTACCGTACAATTTCGGCAGCACGTCCGGTCACTGCTCCGGTACGAGATTCCGGCTGGTCCGTCCATTCCATGGGGTCCTCGGGTGATGCACGTCCGCCGCCAGGCGCTCGATCGCGGCATGCCAATTGAAGGCTGACGCGCGGTTCTGTCAGGCTCTTAAAACCGGCACCGCAATCGATACCACCTGTATCATCGTCATACGAGGAGCGCCTGTTAAAACCGGAACAGCCCATACCGGCGGCAGTTACGCAGACCGCAAAGTCAGCGCAGACTTCCTGCTCGACAAAATTTGACATTTTTCAATTGAACAAACGCCGGCGAAGCAAGGGGGGGGCGCGGCCCGCGAATGCGGGGCTTTCGTCCATGCCGGTTTTTGCTCTTCATCCTGCGCCACGCGACCTGACGGTTCGCAAATGCGCGTGCCTGTGAATTCGGTCCGGCAGCTCAAGGGGATGCTGTCCCGATTTCACGCGAAATTGTTCGCGTGACAATCGATCACTAATGAATGCCTGCACCCTCGCGTTACCGGATCTGACCAAATCCGTTGACTGCCGGACCCACGGGCGGTATTGTGTAATCTAACAATGGTGCCCAAGGAGGGTACCAGACAGACTGGCTGCGACAGCCCTTCGGTGCACTTGTGGTGCCGAAGGGCTTTTTTATTTCGCTGCTGGAGCCCTGTTTTCCGGCTGATTCTCTTCCTCGAGCGGGAAGGCGCATTGGCGATATTGCTCGTTTGAATCTATCCTGAGAGGCGAGCTGGCTGGCTACAAGGAACATCACACAATGACCAACACCTCGCGCGCTGCTCCGCCACGCTACCCCGCACTCTACCAGATCAACACCCGCGTGTGGCTGACCGAGCTGTCGCGCAAGCTGGGCCGCAAAGTCACACTGGATGACATTCCCGACGCCGAACTCGATCGCCTCGCCGCGATGGGATTCGACTGGATCTGGATGCTCAGCGTCTGGCAGACGGGGCTTGCCGGGCAAAAGGTTTCGCGCAGCAACCCCGAATGGCGGCATGAATTTCAGGAGACGCTCCCCGACCTGCGGGACGAGGATATCGGCGGCTCGGGCTTCGCCATCACCGGTTACAACGTGCATCAGGCGCTGAGCGGGGACGCGGCCCTGGCCCGGCTGCGCGAGCGGCTGAAGAAGCGGGGCCTCAAGCTGTTGCTCGATTTCGTTCCCAATCACACCGGCCTCGACCACCCGTGGGTGAACGACCACCCCGAATATTACATTCCCGGTTCCGAGCTGGACCTCGCCCGGGCCCCCAAGAATTACACTTGGGTCAAGCGGCCGAAAGGGGACTTGCTGCTGGCTTACGGACGCGACCCCTATTTTGCCGGCTGGCCCGATACGCTGCAGCTCAATTACGGCAATCCGGCGACGCAGGAAGCGATGATCGGCGTTCTGGAAAAGATCGCCGGTCAATGTGACGGCGTCCGTTGCGACATGGCCATGCTCGTCCTGCCCGACGTCTTCGAGCGGACCTGGGGAATCCGCTCGGAGCCGTTCTGGGCGAAGGCGACCGAGCGGGTCCGCAGGAAAGTTCCGGGGTTCTGCTTCATGGCCGAGGTCTACTGGGACATGGAGTGGACATTGCAGCAGCAGGGCTTCGATTACGCCTACGACAAACGGCTGTACGACCGCCTCCGCGATCATCATGCGAAGCCGGTCCGCGAACACTTCCTGGCGGGGATTGATTACCAGAACAAGCTGGCCCGCTTCCTCGAGAATCATGACGAACCGCGGGCCGCGGCCACGTTCCCGCCCGGTATCCATGAAGCCGCCGCCGTTATCACGTTTCTGTCGCCGGGGCTGCGATTCTTCCACCAGGGGCAGTTCGAGGGGCGCAAGAAACGGATCTCGCCTCATCTCTGCCGCGCGCCGGATGAACCCGTCGACCCCGCGCTCCATCAGTTCTACGATCGCCTGCTGGCCGTCCTGCGCCAGCCGACTCTGCGCGACGGTCAGTGGCAACTGGTCGAATGCGCGCCAGCCTGGGACGGAAACTGGACGAACGATTGTTTTGTCGCCTTCGCCTGGCAGGGACCCGCCGGCGAGCGGTTGCTCGCGGCCGTGAACTACGCCCCCAACCGGAGCCAGTGCCGGCTGCGGTTGCCGAACTCGGATTTGGCCGGCAAAGCCTGGCGGCTGCAGGATCAACTCGGCAGCGCGAGCTACGACCGGGACGGAAACGAGCTGCAGTCAATGGGCCTGTTCCTGGACCTCGCTCCCTGGCAAACGCACGTTTTCTCGCTGCAGGCGGTGCCCGGGTGAAGACACGAGGACGTCGCTAAGTCTTTTTTAATTCGACCCCTGCCGCACGAGGAGATCGTCTCAGATCCGAGTTGTCGAAGATGTGTAATTCCCTCCCCCTTGATGGGGGAGGGTTAGGGTGGGGGCGGGAAGCCAGCAGACGCTTGCCCCCCCACCCCAGCCTTCCCCCACGAGGGGGGAGGGAGAAATGAGGGCGTTTGCCGTCTCGAGAGTGATGAGAACTCCGGGCCGGCTGGGACCCCGATCATCCGTTCCGAAAGGTGACATCATGGCAGACATCAGCAAGTTGCTTCAGCGCATCGACGGCGAGTTCGCTGCCGGCGAACAGAAGATCAAGAACTTTCAAGCCGAGCAGGTCCAAGCGTACGAAGACCGCCAGCGCCGCCTGAAAACGTTCGAACAGGTCTGCGAGAAGCTGCGCGAAATCTGGCGGCCGCGGATGGAGGCGCTCGCCCAGCGGTTCGGCGAACGCGTCAAGGTGATTCCCGAGATCGGCGGGGAACTGCGCCAGGCCACATTCAAATTCGATTCGAACCTGGCCCACATTGACCTGCGGTTCCGGGCTTCGACCGATCAGGATGTCCGCAAGCTGGTGCTCGACTACGAGCTGCAGATCCTGCCGATCCTCATGAAGTTCGTGCCCCACGTGCAGGCCGAATTTCCGCTGGAGGCGGTTGATACCGCTGCCGTCGCGCAGTGGTTCGACGACCGCATCGTGGATTTCGTACGCACGTATCTCTCGCTGCATCAGAACGAGTTCTACCTCAAGGACCACATGGTCGTCGATCCCGTGGCCCAAGTCCGGTTCCCCCGGTTCGCCGCCGCGTCGGTCCTCGAATGGCAGGGGAAAAAGCACTATTTCATCAGCGAAACGACGCGCCGCGAATTCGAGAAGAAGAACAAGATCAACTGAGCGATTCATCGAGGAGAGCGAAATGGGCCGTGACGACGGCGAGGAGGGCGCGCGGTCCCCGGACCGCAAACCGCTCAAGGGTAAGGACTACCTGCGCGAGCTGAAAAAGCTGCACGTCGAGTTAGTGAAGCTGCAGGAATGGGTGCGGCACAAGGGGCTGAAAATCTGCATCGTGTTCGAAGGGCGAGACGGAGCGGGGAAGGGGGGCGCCATCAAGGCCATCACCGAGCGCGTCAGCCCGCGAATTTTTCGCGTGATCGCACTCCCGGCGCCCAGCGACCGTGAAAAGTCGCAGATGTACATCCAGCGCTACCTCCCCCATCTGCCGGCGGCGGGCGAAATCGTCATCTTCGACCGGAGCTGGTACAACCGCGCTGGCGTCGAACGGGTCATGGGATTCTGTACCGAGGAGCAGGCGCACCGCTTCCTGCAGATCGCGCCGCTGGTTGAAAAAACGATGGTCGATTCTGGAATCATACTCCTGAAATACTGGCTCGAAGTGAGTCCCGAGGAGCAGACCCGGCGGCTGGAAGCGCGGATCCACGACGGCCGCAAGATCTGGAAGCTCTCGCCCATGGATCTCAAATCGTACAGCCGCTGGTACGACTACTCGCGGGCCCGGGACGAGATGTTCACGGCGACCGACACCACCTGGGCCCCCTGGTTCGTAGTCCGCTCGGACGACAAGAAGCGGGCCCGGCTGAACATCATCAGCCACCTCTTGAGCCGCATTCCCTACAACGAAGTGCCGCGCGAAAAGGTGAAGCTCCCCAAACGGCAGAAGGCGAAAGATTACGTGGAACCGGACTATCCGTTCAAATTCGTTCCCGAGGTGCACTGAACCGCCGCCGCGACTATGAATCTCGCCAGCCTCGTCAACCTCCTGACTGTTGCCGGCCTCATAGGCATCATGCTGTCGATGGGGCTGAAGGTGAAGTTTGAGGAGGTTGCGGCGTCGATCCGGAAACCCCGTCTGGTGGTGCTCGGCGTCGTGGCCAATTTCGTGCTGGTTCCGGCAGTCACCATCGCGCTGCTGTACTTGTTCGACACCGTCCCGCTGGTCTCGGTCGGATTCCTCATTCTTGCCGTCTGTCCGGGCGCGCCGGTCGGGCCGCCGTTCGCAGCGGTCGCCAGAGGGGATGTCCCATGCGCCATCGGGCAGATGGTGGTCCTCGCCGGACTGTCGGCGGTGCTCTCGCCGGCCCTGCTCGGCGCGCTGTTGGCCCAATTGCTTCCCGCCAGCGAATTGCGCGTCGACTATCTGGCGATCGTCCGGACGTTGCTCGTGGCCCAGATCCTTCCTCTGGCCATCGGCCTGGCGATCCATCACCTGGCGCCGAGGCTCACCGAACGGATCGCCAAACCCGTGGGCCTGCTGGCCAATCTGGTGCTGCTGATCGTGATTGTGCTGATTCTGGGCAGGGAGTACGAAACTCTGGCAATGATCAAGCTGCGCGGCTGGTTCGGAATGCTTTTCCTGCTGGCAGCCAGCCTGGGGATTGGCTGGCTCTGCGGAGGGCCTGGACCGGCGACCCGTAAGACCCTGGCCGTGACGACTGGGGCCCGCAACGCCGCCGTCGGTCTGGTCATCGTTTCCAGCAACTTCGCGGACACGCCCGCCGTTACGGCGGTGATCGCTTATGCCCTCGTCTCGATCCTGGGAACTCTCGGTTGTGCCTTCGTGTTTGCGGCGGTGCCCGAGCCAACCAGGGTGCAATAGCTCCGAAGGGGCTGACGGCCGTTCCGATCGGTAAATCCGGCAAAACCGGAGTTTTCGTTACAGGTTGCCGGCGGTTCGAGCCGAAGAAATGAATTGCGGC
>JBLMWR010001007.1:0-11819 GCA_050257335.1 Deltaproteobacteria bacterium
GAGCTCATCGATCGAACCAGCAGATGTGCGATTCAGTTCAGTATCAGCGGGAACAGGCCCGCCGGTTCATCACCGCCACATTCCTCCGTGGGTCCTGGTGGTGGTGGGGGTGCTCCTGTTCTGCCTGGCGTTCGCCGTTGTCGCCGCAATCGCCGTTCTCACGAGCCGGGCAAGCCGCCCCGTCGTCCGCGGCCTGCAGGAGCGGACGATGCCCGACGGGACGATTCTGGTTCTCGAAAAAGTGACGGTCGGGACAAGCCACCGGTTTGAATGGGAGCGCAAGCGATCGTTCACCGACTGGATCAACGGCTATGGGACCGGAAAGTGGAATGCGGAAGCCTGGGCGCCGGGCGAGGCGATTGTCGTGTGGTTCAGCCGCCGCGATGCGGCGACCGGAGGCTGTCTCGACGTGGACTGGTGGTTGCGAAGCGCGGCGCTGGACGACCGCGGCGGGGAAATCGACGACGACAACGCCGGCCGCAACTCGTTCTCGAGCGGCGCCAATACGGGGCTTTCGGGTTCGCGCCCGTTCTCACCGGAGGCACCGGGCCGATATGAACTCATCGTGGCTCACAGCGCGTTACGGCCGTTTCGCCATTCGGGAGACAGCTTCAAGCTGCGCGTCTACAACACGAAGAACGAGATGGTTGCCGAGTTCGACGTGCCGCACACCACTCCCGCGCCGCTTCCCGCCTGGAAGTCGGAAACTCTGCCGGCGACGAAAAAGGCCGGCGACCTGGACGTCACCCTCGCGAAGTTGGGCGTTGACGTGGGCGTCTCCAACGGCGGCTCGTGGACGCGGAAACAGTATCATCTCCGACCGGAATTGAGGGTCGTGCATGACGGCCGCCCGGAGACGACGCCAAGTGTCCCCGAGTTCGAATTCGAGGACGTCTTCAGCAACACGGCGCAGACGTGGGACTGCCGCCTCAGCTTCGGCGAACCGGCCTGGAAGCTGAAGGTCAGGCTCTGGCCGGGCGACCTGGCTCCTTCCGACCCGTGGGCCGAGTGGTCGGTTCCCGGCGTCGCCCTGCCCGAGGCGGGGAAGGCCGGCCTCATTCAGCAGACCGACGTGATCGAGGGAGTGAAGGTGGAATTCATCGCCGCCGGCGGCAGGGACAAGGTGGTGTATTCCGATTCGGCGATCGGCGGCGGAGGGGGCTCGTCAAGTTACGGAGGAAGTTTCGGCGGCACGACGTTCGACATCGAATCGCGCGTCGGCCGGGGAGTAACGACCACGACGGTCAACGGCAAACTGCCGCACCTGCTGCTGCGCGTTTCGGGCGTCGATCCCGACCGCCGGCTGGCCGTTCGCGTTCGCGACGAGCAAGGACGCAATGTTCCGACGCAGCAGGCGACCGTTTCCGCGCACATGGTCGTCATTCTGCAACCGCAGCCGGACGTCAAAACGGTCGATGTGAAGTTCGTCGTGCAGCGGCCGAAGAAAGTCGAGTTCTTCGTGAAACCGCCGCAGGTCGAGCGGAAGAGTGAGCCCGGCGAGCCGCAGCGCAAGTGATGTTCA
The DNA here is from genome assembly GCA_050257335.1 of Deltaproteobacteria bacterium. Taxonomy (GTDB): domain Bacteria; phylum Planctomycetota; class Planctomycetia; order Planctomycetales; family Planctomycetaceae; genus JACQFH01. Next base: position 1,523 of record JBLMWR010001007.1, read on the forward strand.
ACCTGACGCGGCGTCCCCTGCCCCGGCCAGCACCGCGCCGCGGACCGACAGCTTCAGAAACATCTCGACCAGCGAATTGCACCCAGTGCGCTCGCGCAGTTCGGCCAGCGTCCCCTCGGCGACGATCTGGCCGTGGTGCATAAGTCCGAAACGAGTGCATATCCGCTCGGCCTCGTCGAGGTGGTGTGTGCACAGGATCACGGCTTTTCCTTCGCCGCGCACGTGCTCGATGAACTCGGTGATCACCTGCGTCCCCAGGACGTCAAGGCCGAGAGTCGGTTCATCGAGCAGCATGACCGGCGGGCGATGGATGAGAGCCCGGGCGAGATTCACCCGTTGCCTCTGCCCCGTGCTCAGCGTCGAACAGGACTGATCGAGAAATTCCGCCAGCCCCAGGAGTTTCACCAGCCGCGCCAGCTCGTCCTTCGCCTCAGCGACGCTCACACCGTACAGATCGGCGAAGAACAGCAGCATCTCGCGGGGGGTGAGGTACTGATACAGGCCGGCGTTGGCGGCGACGAGTCCCACCCGGCGTTTCACCTCGTCGGGAAAATCGACCGATCGGAAGCCGCCGATGGCGGCAAAACCCGAGGTCGGACGGAGCAATCCCAGGAGCATCCGCAGGGTCGTCGTCTTGCCGGCTCCGTTGGGCCCCAGCAATCCGTACACCTCTCCGGCGGAGACCGAAAACGACACCGCGTCGACCGCCGTCAAGTCGCGCCCGCCCGGCAGCGGAAACTGCTTCGTCAATTCCTGGACGTCGATCATGAAGCCAGTATGACCCTCGGCGCGACGGAAGTCGAGGATGCAGTCCGGTCACTCCGTGACCGGACCAGACACGGCATCGCCTGCGAAAGCGACTGAAAAGCCACGTTTTGGCCTGCCTGCCGCGTGGCGGCTCATGTTGCGAAATCGCCGCGTGTCCCCCGGATGGCGATTGTATCTCCATGCCGCCTTGTCACGGAGTGACCCGGCTACAGGCTGCGTTGGAAACCACGATCTGCACACCGTACAATCGAATCGTTTCATAAGTCGGAAACGCTCCGGGCCGGCGCCGTTCGTCCCGGCATTACGATCCCGCATCAGAAAGGCCGGAGCGCCGGTGACGCACAATTCCGAGACGGACCCGGTTCTGCTGGCGGCGCTGCGCCTGGCTCTGGTCGATGGCGTGGGGCCCAGGATCCGGCAAACGCTGCTGGAGCGGTTCGCAACTCCCCAGGCGGTCTTCGAAGCGCCGCACGCCGCGCTCCTTGAGTTGGACGGGGTGGGGCCGAAAATCACCGCGGCCATCCTCGCGGCCCGCCACAACGGCTTCGCCGAAGACGAACTGGCCCGCTGTCAGGAGCTGGGCGTCGATCTGGTTCTGCAACATGATTCCGGCTATCCGGCGGCACTGGGGCGGATCTGTGATCCTCCGGGCGTGCTGTACTGCAAAGGGAAGCTCGAACCGCGCGACGAGCTGGCGGTGGCCATCGTCGGTTCAAGGCGGTGCACGGTCTACGGGCGGCAGCAGGCCGAGCGGCTGGCCGGGGCGCTGGCCCGCGCGGGGCTGACGATCGTCAGCGGACTGGCGCGGGGGATCGACGCGGCGGCGCATCGCGGCGCGCTGGAAGCCGGGGGCCGTACCATCGCCGTCCTGGGGACGGGCCTGGCGAACATCTATCCGCCGGAACACGCCGAACTGGCCGCGGTAATCGTGCAGCACGGCGCCATGCTCGCTGAAGTTCCGCTCGGTACGGCGCCGCTGCCGGGTCTGTTTCCGCAGCGCAACCGGATCGTCGCCGGCCTGTCGATGGGGGTGGTGGTCGTCGAAGCGTCGCGCAACAGCGGCGCGATGCACACGGTGCGGCACGCGCTGGAGCAGGGGCGGGAGGTGTTCGCGGTTCCCGGCCGGATCGACAGTCTTGCCAGCGAAGGGTGCCATGACATCATTCGCGACGGGGCCACCCTGGTCCGCCACGCCGATGACATTCTGCAGGGGCTCGGTCCGCTTGTCGCGCCGGTTCGATCTGGCGGCGACCAGTCGGTGCACACGGCCCGCGAGCTGCTGCTGGACGAGCAGGAACGCCGGATTCTGAATCTGGTCCCCGTCGACCCGGTGCACGTGGACGAAATTCTGCGTGAAGCGGGAATCGAGCCCTCGCGAGCCCTGGCCACGCTCACCGTCCTCGAGATGCGGCGGCTGGTGCGGCGCCTGCCCGGCAGCCAGTATTGCCGGGTGACATGATAATGCAAAAGGGCGGTTCGTGAAAACCGCCCTTTTGTCATGTGTGACACATGGCCAGACGCCAGAATGCGCTTGCCGTCAAGGTCGTGAGCTCAAACGGGAGTGACCGATGACGCCCGGGGACCTTTGCCTTTCGGATTCGGGGTCGAATCGACCTGGAATTCGACAGACTGGCCGACCGTCAGGTTCTCGAACTGACGATTGGCGACCGCACTGTGATGAAAGAAGACGTCCTCCCCCTCCTGCGCCGAAATGAATCCGAATCCCTTTTCCTGCACCAGCTTCTTGATCTTACCCACCGGCATTGCAGCCACTCCTTCACACACTTAACCGAACCATCGATGGTCTGGTGTGTGCAGGACCAGCCCCACCGCCGCTGCTGCATTGCCGTCACGATGGCGACGTCGCGTTGACGGACGCGGCGCATCGCGCCTGGGTACTGCAAGCAAAACGGGTCGCCCGAGGCACTCGCCTCGGGCACGCCTACTGGCTGCCTACAGGTTCAGAGGACCCGCGTAAACGCATTGCCCCAGCCTCAACAGTTTTCGGACGCTCGATCCCAGATCGTAAACGAGATTTGGCAAGTTATCAAGCGTTTTTCATGGATTAGATGGTCATGGCCACCGGGTCCAGAAACTCCTTCAGAAGCTGCGGTCCGCTGATGGTTTCCGCTTCGACGTGGCGCGACATGGGCTCCAGCAGAAAGTTCGAAAACTGCCAGATGTCGTCCGATGCGGCTGCCGCGGGGCTCTCATCGTCGCCGATCGGGACGGGCGTCCACGCGATGGGGATGGAGATGACCTTCCCCAGGTAGGGCCGCGCCACCGCCAGAACCTCGTCGTGCGGGAGCTGGTCGGGGAGCAGCACCCCCCGCCGCGGGTTTCGGATCATCCACAACACCGCCGCGACGACCGAGGCGGCGACCTGCAGCGTCGTGGCGTTCTGCCCCGGGACGAGCCGGCGGGCCTCGTCGATGTCGAGGATCGTCCCGCACCACCAGGACTGGAAGTCGTGCCCCATCAGCAGCACCCCCAGCTCGTCATAGCCGCACACGATTTCGTCGCGCATGATCCGCCACTTCTCGTGCAGCGCGAACCCCTGCTCGCGGACCTCGTCGAGCGAGGCGACGGCGTATTCGCACGGGAGATACGCGTAGTGCACGGTCGGCCGGTAGACTGCCTTTCCCCGTGCCCCCCTCACCGTCAGGAATTCCGAAATGCTGAACGCTTCGCCGTGCCGGATGACCATCCCCACGATTTCGCTCGACGGCACACGGGTGCGGACGAAGGTGTTCATCCCGTAGCGTTCCAGGCAGATCTGGTTGCGCGGGCCGGCCTTGTGCCGCCAGGCGTCGTGCGGCAGCTTGCGTTCGTGGGTTCCCCAGCCGAGCTCTGCTGGGGCGATCCCTTCTTCATAAAATCCTTCGACGCTCCACGTATTGACGAATTCGTTCCCGCGCCGCCGTTTGTTCGAAATCTGAGTGTCGCGCTCGCTGATATGAATGACCTTCACCCCCGCAGCCTGGGCGAGCCGGTTGTAGGCCCCCGTGGCCAGGGTCTCTTCGAGGACCCCGCGACGGGGGTCGTCGGGTTTTTCGGCGATGATCCGCCGGGCGATGTCGACGAGCGCCATTTTGGTGAAATGTGACACCAAACCGGGGTTCGCGCCGTGGTCGAGAACGGCCGTCGCTCCCGGCTCGGCCGTCCAGCCGGACATCATTTTCCGCAGTGCCATGTGCCGGGCGTACAGCGTCCGCTCGGGAGGCGGCGCCGTTTCGATCCCCGCATAGGGGTTCCAGACTTCGACCGACGTGTTGACGTACAGGACGTCGTTCCGGCGGCAGAAATCGAGCAGCACCCCGCAATCGATGTTCCAGGCCAGGTCGACGAGCACGTCGCCAGGCCCCACGTGTTTGACCAGCTCCGTCGCGTAGTTTTCGGGCGTAATCCGCTCGCGAACAAAGCGCAGGCCGCGGGCCAGCCAGGATGCCAGCGGTTTGCGGCAATCGACGAAGTCGAGAACCGTGACCCGCCGCGGATCCATTTCGAGATGCTCAAGGAGCAGCGGCAGCGTGCACTGCGCGACGCCTCCGCAGCCCAGAACCAGAATGCGACCCTGGAATGCCGTGGTGTTCATCGTCTGCGGTCTCCCGTCCGGGTTACTCGATTCCGATGATCCGGGCCATCTCCAGCCCGTTGAAGTTCGACGCGCTGGCGCATGTGTATGCCCCCATCGTCGGCACCAGCAGCAGTTCGCCGATGTCGAGGTCGGGGAGCATCTGGTCGCGAGCCACAACGTCGCTCGAGTCGCAGGTGGGACCGGCCACCACGCAGGGGAGCAGGCCCCGGTCGTCGGCGTTGCGGGCGATCAGGGGGTATTCCACATGGTCGAACACCTGGCCCGAGAAAGAGCCGTACAGGCCGTCATCTATAATATACCAGGGCGTCCCGCCCCGCACCGATTTTCCGATGACGCGGGTGATGAGCGACATGGTGTCGGCGACCAGGCCGCGCCCCGGCTCGGCGATCAGACGGACGGCCAGATCGCCAAATGTTTCGTCGAGGGCGCCGGCCAGCGACCGGCAGTAGACGTCGAGCGAAAGCACCGAGTCGCGGTACGGCGCCGGCAGCCCGCCGCCGATGTCGAGCACTTCCAGATCGATCCCGGCGGCTGTCGCGCGGTTCCAGATCCGCCGCGCCTGCAGGAGGGCCCGGCGGAAGTCCTCGGGCTCCCGGCATTGCGAGCCGACATGGAACGACATGCCCCGCACGGCCAGCCCCGCATCGCGGGCGGCAAGCATCAGGGGCACGGCGTCGGCTTCGAAGGCCCCGAACTTCGCCGACAGGTTGATCAGGCTCGACGACGACGAGACCGCCAGTCGCAAGAGCAGGCTGGCGTCGGGAGCATGCCGGGCCAGCTTCGGAATCTCGTTCGCGTTGTCGAACGTGAACCACCGCAGCCCTTCGGCATAGCAGTTCGTCAGGTTCTGCTCGGTCTTGCAGGGGTGCGTGTGGATCATCATCTCGGGAGTGAAGCCGGCCTTGAGGGCCGCCAGCATCTCGCCGTACGAGCAGACGTCGACCGACGAACCCGCTTCGCAGAGGGGCCGCAGGATCGCGTCGGCCGGGTTGGCCTTGGCGGCGTAAAAGAATTCAACGCCCGGCAGCGACGAGCGCAGTGCTTCGTAATTCCGCAACAGGGCGGTGCGCGAGGCGACCAGCAGCGGGGTCCCGAATCGCCCGGCAAGACTCTCGGCCTCTGCGAAGGAGACGACCGGCTCTGCCGAGCGGTAAACCGATGAGGTGGTGGATTCCGAAGACGAAAGGCTTTCGAGGACACTGGCCATTACAGACATTCTCCCTGCGAATGGGCTGGTGAGTGAAGAGGTCGCGCGGAGCACACCGCGTTCCCGAATCCGATCCGATGCACAGAATGCGTGAGTCTCACATCCGTGATTGACTACGGGGTGTCCATTCCCCGACGAACGGAAAACGAGCCGGATTGGCTGCTGCCGGCACAGGAACGGGTATCAATGGGGCGTAGCAGCCCCGCTTGCCAACACATGGGCTGTGGTCAGCAAAGAGAGAGCGGTCATTTGCGCAGGCGCACTCGACGGCGCAATCGGCCCCGCGGACGCTGACGCCAGCAGACAGGGACCCGCGACGGAAACTCGCTGCGGCAACTCGAAGGAAGATCGAGTGATGGCTCGAGAGGGGGAGAGAAAAGCACTTGGCGGGAGATGGCCCGATCGAAGCGAAACACGGGCACTGTTACAGCGAACACAACCACGGCGATCGAAACTCGCGCGGCGTTCAAATTGCGGCCTTGCGGCCGTCCCCTTTCTTCGTGAAAGGGCGCGGGGGAAAGAAGAGGACTCAACCATATCGGTACATAAAGCCTCCCGGAGTTTTCCGATACCCTAATTACGCAGCATTGTAAAAAGAATCGAATTCAAGTAAAGCATTATTTAATAAACTTTTTGCGGAAATTAAAAAAAATCTCGATCTGACCTAAGTCTCTCTCGCGACGCGGTTGCGTTGCGACCAGTTTGAGCGCCGTCGTGTCGCCCCTTTGACTGACGAACGCTCAGTGACGCGCCGGACTCGCGAGGAGGACCGTTTTTCGCGGCGGTGCCCTCCCCCTGGCTTGGTGGGCGGCGCGTTTACTCCTCAGTCTCGCCCCCTCTCCTTCTCCTTGTGACCGTGTCTTCTCCCGTTCGCAATTGAACCCGTTGCGTCGTGCGGCGAATGCTTTGTACCTTCCATTGACGAGTTCCCGCCGGTCGATACCATTACCCCTTGCGTGGCCAGGGGGTCGCACAAGCCCCGGTTCGGCACGCCTTGACCGGCGTTTCGGACGGCTGCGGGGATACCCCGCGGAAGAAGCATTGTCCCCATTTCAGACGTGGATATTTGCACGCGGAGTCGTCCGCGAGGCAAATATCCGCCACAGGAACGAGTTGTGCGGCCCGCTGGCCACCGTTTTTTTATGCCGCCAAAGCGGCCCATTTCGAGAATATCAACCGGGGCTGTCAATCGGTGGTTCGGGCAGACAAGGAGAGGGGGAGACACGGAGAGGATGCGGCGGCGAAGCCGCCAATCTGTTCTCCTTGTCTCCCCCGCTCCTTGTCTCCTTGTCTTGCCTCGATTGTTGGGGTGATTCTGTAACGCATCCCTTGGGGGCGGAACGGCAACAGGGAGACGCGGTGCATGGGGCTCTTCGACTGGCTGCGTCGCCTGCTGGGCGGTGACGGTTTCGAACAACCGCCGGCCACACCAGTCCGGCCGGCAGCCGGCCGGCCGATCGCGCGGCCCCGACGTCCAAAAGTCCGGCTGGTTCCGCTCAGAACGGCTCAAACCGCCGCCAGGGGGGGTCGCGAAGGGCGCGCCCCGGAAGTCCCGGCACGGGCTCCGCGTCCCTACCGCTTCGCTCGCCGCAATCCGCGCAATGGCTGCTGGCTCGATCTCAGCCGGGACCAGGACGACGCCCGCCTCGAGCAATTCGAACTTCCCCGATTTCGCATTCCGGAGGAACTGGCTGGCTGGCTGGAGGTTCCCTGCGGGCGGCTGGCCTGGCTGATTCATCGCTTCGAGGATGGTGAGCGGCCCGCCGACGAACGGGCGGCCCACTACGTCTATCGCTGGATCGCCAAGCGGAGCGGCGGCCAGAGGCTGATCGAGGCTCCTAAGCCGCTCCTCAAGCAGGTGCAGCGCAAGATTGTTGCCGAGATTCTGACCCGGGTGCCCGTCCATCCGGCGGCCCACGGATTCGTCGCCGGAAAGTCGATCCGTACCAACGCCCGGCCTCACGTCGGCCAGCGGGTGGTCGTCAAATTCGACCTCGAAAACTTCTATCCCAGCGTCGGTTACGGGCGGGTCGTGGCGATTTTCCGCAGTCTGGGATATTCGCGCGAGGCGGCAATCTGGCTGGCGCGGCTGACCACGGCGGTGGTTCCGGACGACTGCCTGAGGCCCGACCCGGGCGCTCCCGCAGTGGCCCCGTACCGCCGCCGCCGCCTGCCCCAGGGGGCCCCCTCCTCCCCGGCCCTGGCGAATCTTTCGGCTTTCTCCCTCGACCTGCGGTTGTCGGGCCTGGCCCGTACGTTCGGCGCGCAGTACACCCGCTACGCTGACGATCTGACCTTTTCGGGCGATCAACGGTTCTTGAAGAGCCTGGCGGTCTTTCTGCCGCTGGTCCGGCAGATCGTCCGTTCGGAAAAGTTCCGGCTGAACCGGCGCAAGCGAAAGGTGATCCGCAACAGCCAGCGGCAGACTGTGACGGGGGTGGTGGTCAACACCCGGCCGAACGTCTGCCGCCGCGATTATGATACCGTGAAAGCCATTCTTACCAACTGCGTGCGGCGGGGGCCGTCCACGCAGAACCACGAGCGGCATGAAAAGTTCGCCACCCATCTCCTCGGCCGGATCGCCCACGTCGCCCAGCTCAACCCCGCCCGCGGGGCGAAGCTGCGAGCACTCTACGCGCAAATCGACTGGAACCGGTAGCTTATAGGCGTGATGGACAGCGGAGCAAAGACAAGGAGACAGGGAGAGGGGGAGACAAGGAGAAACAGGCCCGAATCATCCTAAACGAGAGGCGGAATCGGAAATGGGCAAGAGGATCGTTTCGCACACGGATCTGGAGGTGCATCGGAAGAGCTTTGACGCGGCGATGGACATCTTTCGGCTGTCGAAGTCGTTTCGGAAGGAGGAGACGTATTCCCTGACCGACCAGATTCGGCGGGCGTCTCGATCGGTTTCGGCGAATCTCGGCGAGGCGTGGAGAAAACGGCGGTACGAAGCCGCCTTCGTCAGCAAACTCAATGACGCTGAGAGCGAAGCGGCAGAAACGCAGGTCTGGCTCGAATTCGCCGTCAAATGCGGTAATCTCGATCGCGCAAAGGCCGCCCCGCTCTACCAAGTCTACGAGGAAATCCTCCGCATGCTTGTGGCCATGATTAACAATCCGGGCGATTGGCTCATCAAGCGACGCGTCAGTGTCGCCTCGATTTCCTTGTCTCCTTGTCTCCCCTCTCCTTGTCTTGAATCACGACAATCACCCAACCGCTGAGCGACGCTCGCATTATGGGTAGCCTCCTCCGTCCCTTCGTCCGCCTGCTCGTGGGATTCATCGCCATCCCGGTGTTCCGGCTCTTTCTGCGAAGGGTGGTTCACCTCCAGCGACTCGACACCGAGCTGACCAAGGATCTCGAACAGTGGGTCCGTGGTTCGCTGTTGCTGTTGCTCGCTACGGCGAACGTTGAGTATTCCCTGTTCGGGGAACTCCTGGACAACCTCGGGAAGGAATACGTCTGGCTCAGCTTGGGAATGCGGCTGCTGTTCGCCATCGGAGTGATCGAATCGATGCCCGATCAGGCCCTGTTTTCGATCATTCATCCCGGTCCAACGCGGCTCTTGTTTCCCAGGGGACGCCGGCTGGAAGCCGTCCGCGAACAGTGGTGGCCCTTCTGCAAAGGGCTCGTCTGGCGCCATCTCGACCGGTCGTCGTCCGTCTTCGCCATCATGGCGGTCATCTTCGGCGCCCCCACGCACCCCATTGTGGGCTGGGTCTGCTACGGCCTGGCGATCGTACAGTTTCTGATCATCGGACTGGTCTCGTCGCGCGACAAGGCCCTCGACGTGCTCCAGGAGTTCGACCGGCAGGTGCAGCTCCGCCGCGACCAGCTGGCGGCCGACCGCTACCGCAACTGGGGCGAGAGCGACGACCCCCCCGCGCCCCCCATGTACCGCGGCCTGTAGCTTTAGCAGATGCGGCATCCTGCCGCATGGCGAGCGTCTCGGGAAACACCGTTTTGGAATTCCGGCTGCAATTTGCCGGCCGGGCGATTCGCGGCTCCGCTTGTTTGGCGGCGTGGCGCGGGGCCGTGCGATTGGCAAAGCGGCTTGGGTGCCCGTCCGGCGAAAGCGGCAGGATGCTGCTTCGACGAGTGACGGTGTATTGACGGACGGCGCGGGGGATGCCATTCTCGGGGGATGGCCCGGATTCAGAGACTGAGCACCAACGTCGTCAATAAAATCGCCGCCGGAGAGGTGATCGAGCGGCCGGCGAGCGTTGTCAAAGAGCTGCTGGAGAACAGTGTGGACGCCCTGGCGACCCGGATCGACGTCGAAGTCGTCGAGGGGGGGATGGAGCTGATCCGGATCGTCGATGACGGCGAGGGGATGTATCCAGAGGACCTGCCGCTGGCGGTCGCCAGCCATGCCACCAGCAAGCTCCGCGAGGCGGAGGACCTGTTCCGGGTGCAGACGCTGGGGTTTCGGGGGGAAGCGCTGGCGTCGATCGCCGAGGTGAGCCGGTTCCGGATCCGCAGCCGGCAGCACGATCAGCCCACGGGTGCGGAAATCGAAGTCCTGGCGGGGGCGCCTGGTCCAGTGCGGCCGTGCGGCGGTCCGCCGGGGACGCTGATCGAGGTCCGCGATCTGTTCGGCAATACGCCCGTCCGCCGCAAGTTCCTGCGGCAGCCCTCGACCGAATTCGGGCACGTGAGCGAGCAGTTCACCCGCATGGCGCTGGCGCACCCGCGGTTGCACCTGGTCTTGCGGCACAACG
>JBLMWR010001008.1:0-2904 GCA_050257335.1 Deltaproteobacteria bacterium
GAACCGAAGAAAGAAACGGAATGATCGCAGCGTGCGCTGCCGAATGCGCCGGCGGGCGGCAGGCCGGGTGTGTGGCGAGAGTGGAGTTGAGCTTACCGCGAAGCCAACGCGGCTGTTAAAATGCCGGCCCCCGCACCCGAAGGAAGGCTCGCGATGCAGCACAGCACACCGTCCGGACCGAAACCATCAGGGTCGAACAATCTGCCGGCGGCGTGGCAGTCGCTGCTCGAAGCGCTCCGCGGCGAACGCGACGTGATTGCACAGGGGGGCGGGACAAAGGCGATTGCGCGGCAGCATGAGAAACACCGCCTGACCGCCCGCGAGCGGATCGCGGCGCTCATCGACCCGGGAACCGATTTTCTCGAGCTGGGGCGGTTCGCCGCGTGGAAGATGTACGAGGAATGGGGCGTGGCGCCCGCGGCCAGCGTCGTATGCGGCATCGCCCGCGTCGCGGGGCGAACGTTCATGATCGTCGCCAATGACGCCACTGTCAAAGCCGGTGCGTTCTTTCCGATGACGGTAAAGAAAGTCCTGCGCGCCCAGCGGATCGCCCTCGTCAACCGCCTCCCCCTGATTTATCTCGTCGATTCCTCGGGGGTCTTTCTGCCGCTGCAGGACGAGATCTTTCCCGATGAAGACGATTTCGGGCGGATCTTCCGCAACAACGCCGTGCTGTCGGCCCTGGGAGTTCCGCAGATTGCCGCCATCATGGGGAACTGCGTCGCCGGGGGCGGATATCTTCCCGTCCTGTGCGACAAGCTCCTCATGACCGAAGGCTCGGGGCTGTATCTGGCCGGTCCGGCCCTCGTCAAAAGCTCGATCGGGCAGGAAGTCTCTCACGAAGAGCTGGGGGGGGCACACATGCATGCCGCCATCAGCGGGACCATCGATTTTCATGAGCCCGACGACCCGCGGTGCCTGGACCGGCTGCGGTCGCTGGCAGCCATGCTTCCCGAAGATCGCCGCGCCGACGTCTTCCGCCGCGAGCCCCCCGCCGAGCCTGCGCGGCCCGTCGATGACGTCTACCGCCTCTTCCCTCCCGACGCGCAGCAGCGCTACGAAATCCGCGACGTCATCCACTCTCTCGTCGACGGCGGTTCGTTTCAGGAATATAAAGCCGAGTTCGGCAAGACGCTGGTGTGCGGGTACGCGCGCCTCGGGGGGTGGCAGGTCGGCATCGTCGCCAATCAGCATCATCCCGAGAAAACCGACAAGGCGGGGTTGCAGTTCGGCGGGGTGATCTATCACGAAAGCGCCGACAAAGCCGCGCGGTTCATCATGGACTGCAACCAGACCTGGCTCCCGGTCGTTTTCCTTCAGGACGTGTACGGTTTCATGGTGGGCCGTGATTCGGAACAATCGGGAATCATTCGCGCCGGAGCGAAACTGGTGAACGTCATCTCCAACAGCCGCGTCCCCAAGCTGACGGTGATCCTCGGCGGCAGTTACGGCGCCGGAAACTACGCGCTGTGTGGCAAGGCCTTCGACCCGCGGTTCATCTTCGCCTGGCCGACCGGACAGTACGCCGTCATGGGGGCCCACCAGGCCGCCGGCACGCTGCTCGAAATCCAGATCGCCGCGCTTAAACGGGCCGGTCAAAACCCGGAGGCCGGCGAGCTGGAAGAGCTGCGGAAAAAGACGGTGGCCTCGTACGAATCGCAGACGGACGTTCGCTACGCCGCCGCCCGGGGCTGGGTCGACGAAATCATCGAACCTGCCCGGACGCGCGAGGTGCTGATCGCGGTTCTGGAAGTCGCCACGCGGCACGCCGAGGCCGAGCCGTTTCGGACGGGGGTGCTGCAGGTTTAGACGCCAACGTTTGCGATGGCGCGGCTGCAAGGGTACAATTTTCCGGATCAGCCAGGCCCAAACTCATCTCAGGAGGGATTCGCATGGCTCCGTTGGAAGGACCGCACAGAAAGAAGACGGAAGGCGCACGGAAGAAAGCCGCCCCTCTGGCAACGGCTCTTTCGGCCAAGCGCACGACCCGAGCGAAAGCAGAGATGCCGCCCAGATCGGTGGTAATCTCGGAAGCGGGCGTCAATCCCGGAAACGGCATCGTCGCGTGCGATGACGCCGTCAGGGTGAGCGCTTATTTCAAATGGGTCGCTGCCGGCAGGCCGGAGGGGGACGGCGTCAACTTCTGGCTGGAAGCCGAGCGCGAGTTGCAGAAGGGGACGTGACCGCCATTCACGTGCCGGCCTGATTCAGAAGCTCAATCGCCGGGCGATCGAGCTCCAGCCGCGTCGCTTCGATCAGGCCGCCGAGCTGTTCGAGGTTCGTGGCACTGGCGATCGGCGCGGTGACGCGGCGGCGGGCCAGCAGCCAGGCGAGCGCGGCTCGGGCCGGCGTCGAACGGTACCGCTGGGCGACCTGGTCGAGAGCCCCCGGAATTCGAAGCCCCCGCTCATTCAGGTACTTCTTCGCGCGCTCGCCGCGCACACTCTTCGCCAAATCCTCGTCCGACCGATACTTTCCCGTGATGTTCCATCTGCGGAGAGGTCAGCGGTTTCACCCCCATTGACCGGGAGAGAATCCGATCTGATAATCGTATTGAGCACATTCCAACGAGGACCCCTGGCATGGACGGGTGGCTGGCAGTTGCAGAAAAGTTGTTTCGGCGGCGCGCCAGCCAGCCGCCGCCCCCCTTTGAGCTTGTTTGCGGATGCGGTCATGTGTTGACCGGGGAAAGAACGAGTGCGGTCCAGCGACCGACTTGTCCGGATTGCCAGACGACGCTGTTCGTCCTGCCGATGAGCGTCTATCCGCCTCCCCGGGCTCCCAAACGGAAGGTGGCGCTGGTTCCAAAGCCGAAATCCTTTTCGGACGCTCCCGCGACGGCCTAAACCGACGCCGGCGCCGGTCTGCCGCCGAAGGTTTTGAAAACGGCCCCAGCCACACCGG
>JBLMWR010001009.1:0-6005 GCA_050257335.1 Deltaproteobacteria bacterium
TGAGAGTTCTGACTCCAACGGTAATCGGGGCACCGAATTCTCACGAATTCGGCTACCGCGGCGTGAATAATCCGGGCCAAACAACAAATGGTGCGTGCTTGTTCATTCACTGGAACGCACGACGGGGCAGCCCCAGCCGTCATATTCGCCGCCGCAGGCTTCGGCCCGGATGAACAAGTCGATCGCCAGGGGGTCGATCAGGTCCAGACGCACGCGGTCGCTGCGGATCAGGCGCAGTCCAAAGCCGAACTCGGCGTCCGGTTTCTCGGCGACGAACTTCTCGGCACGAAAGCCTTCGTTCTCCACCTGGGCGATGAACTGGTCGCGACTGTGCTCGGAGGGAAAGTACAGCCAATGGTCCACGTCCCGCGGCTGCGAAAGATCGTCGCCGCCGGCAGCGAGCTGATCGACGACGCGCCGGTTCTGGATCGTCTGCATGTCGAGAGGCTCCGGATGCAGCAGGCCGAAATAGATTTCCCATTCTGGATCGGATACGTCGGCATACCCGTATTTGTATTGCGGAAATCCGGCGAGCGCCCGGGCTACCGCGTCGGGAAAACCTTCCGCGGACTGGCCGTAGTAAAAATAGTCGCGATTCCCCCGAGTCGTGATCCGCCCGACGTAACGGGCCCGCACGCCGCGGCCGATGCCGGCGAAGAGCTGGTCTTCGATGGCGTACAACGTCTCGGTCTCTTCGTCGTCGCTCAGGCCGTCGGCACGGGCCGCCTGCAGCTTCACCGAGACGCGCAACAGATGCGGACGGTGCGCCTCCGGCGCCGATTCGGCCTGCCCCAGATCGACGAAGATCGACGCCGGGTGATCGTCCACCGTGCTCAGATAGAAGTCCCAGTCTTCGGCCATGAGATCAGCTCCTGCGTTCGCAATACCGCCGCCAGGCGGAATCGGCGCCTGCCGCCGAATGTACCCGGTCCGCGGACTTGTCGATAGGGGCCGGATCGGTCATATTTCAAGCACGGACCGCCCGCGACCTCCCCAGCGGATTTCCCCAGCCTGTCTCTCACCGCGAATCCCGGAGCCATCCATGTGCGTTTGGCGAATCCTTGCCTGCCTGTCGCTTCTCGTCGCGGCCGCTCCCATGGCTGAAGGTGCGGACAAAGCAGCCCCGGCCGCCGTGCCCCTTACTGCCGGCGCCAAAGAAATCGGCGCAACGTGGCCGCAGTTCCTCGGGCCCGACCGCAACAACCGCTCCCGCGAATCCGGGCTGCTGAAACGCTGGCCCAAAGACGGACCGAAGCTGCAAAAGACGGTCAAGGGGCTCGGCGTCGGTTTTTCGAACATCTCGATCGCCGACGCTGCCGCGTACACCATGGGCAACCACGGGGATCGCGAGCTGGTTCTGGCCTTCAACCTCGATTCGGGAGAGAACCTCTGGAAGTTCGACAACGCCCCGGCCTACCACAACGGTTACGGCGACGGGCCGCGCAGCACGCCGACGATCGACGGCGACCGGCTCTATGCTCTGGGGGGCACCGGCGAGCTGGTGTGCCTCGACCGCACGTCGGGAACGAAGATCTGGCAGAAAAATATCGTCAAAGATTTCGGTGCGGGGGTCCCTGGCTGGGGAATTTGCGAATCGGTGCTGATCGACGGCGACCGGCTGATCTGCACGCCGGGAGGGAAGGATGCCACGCTGGTCGCGCTCGACAAAAAGACCGGCGCGACCGTCTGGAAAGCCGCCGTCCCCCAGAACGACCCGGCCGCCTACGCCTCGCCGATTCTGGTGGACGCCGGAGGCGTCCGGCAGTTTGTGCAGTTCACAGCGCGGGGGACGATCGGGGTCCGGGCGAGCGACGGCAAGTTCCTGTGGCGCGACGACAGCGCGGCCAACGGCATCGCCAACTGCTGCGCGCCCGTGGCCGCCGACGGCATGGTGTTCACTTCCTCCGGATACGGCAAAGGAGGCTCGATGGTCGAGCTTTCCTCCAGCGGAGACGAGACCACCTGCCGCTTCGCCTGGCATACGAACGACCTGGCGGTACATCATGGGGGACTGGTGCTGCACGAAGGGCACGTTTACGGAACCAACGATCAGGCGCTCATCTGCGTTGACCTCAGGATCGGCAAGGTGAAATGGAAGAACCGCTGTGTCGGAAAGGGGTCAGTGACGTTTGCTGATGGCCGGCTGATCGTCCGCAGCGAAGAGGGCCCGGTGGCGCTGGTCGAAGCGACGCCGGCCGGGTATCGCGAGGCAGGGAAATTCAATCAGCCCGACCGCAGCGGCAGCAAAGCCTGGACGTACCCGGTCGTCGCCGCTGGAAAACTGTTCCTTCGCGACCAGGACAAGCTCCTCGCGTACGACTTGAAGGGAAACTGAAATCCGTCCGGTTTTTGAGGAAATCTTCGGATTTCGGGATTCGGAGTTCGGGTTTCGGGCAGAACGAACAGTACAATGGGTTCGCATAAGACATCCTTCGGCAGCGCGCCCGTGCTCTTCGTGTCCTGACCCGGCCTCTCTCCGTCGTGCCCGACCTTCCTCCCGCCCATGCCAACGACCGCCTCTTCCGACTGGGGCGGTTGACGCTCAAGGAACTGCGCGAGATTCTGCGCGACCGCCGCACGATCGTGACCCTCGTGCTGATGCCGCTCTTCATGTATCCCCTCATGAGCGTCGCCTTTCAGCAGTTCTTCATTTCGCAACTGGGGACGACCGGTACGCCGACCTACACCATCGGATTTCAGGACCCGGAGACGGCGAACTTTCTGCGGTATCTATTGGCCGAGGGGGGGCTGGAGGTGCTGGATTTCGACCAGCCCGCCGAACCGCCTGCCGCCGGTTCTCCGCCCGTCGTCCGGGCCGGCATCAGCCCCCGGCTGCAAGAACTGCTCGAAGACTACAAGATCGACGTGGGCCTGCGTCTGATGACGCCCCGGCCCGGTCTCCGCGTCGACCCCCGCCGCGATCTGGCCGTCGACATGGAGTTGCTCTATCTCCCGGGATCGGGCGCCAGTCGTGACGCGGCCGCTTACGTCGAAAAACATCTGGCAATCGCCAATCAGAAGCTGCTCTCCGCCCGCCTCAGGCAACTGGCGGTGACGCAGCGGCCGGTTCCGGTGCAGAGCGTCCGGCGGGCCGTCGAAGAATCCGAAACCGCCGCCGGGACGGGAGCCATTTCGCTCAGGTCGGTGGTCCCCTTCATCCTGATCCTGATGACTGTCACGGGCGCGGTCTATCCGGCGATCGACCTGACGGCCGGCGAGCGCGAACGGGGGACGCTGGAAGTGCTCATGGCGGCCCCCATCCCCCGCCTCGGGATCCTGCTGGCCAAGTACGTCACGGTCCTGGCGGTGGCCCTCCTCACCGCCGCCGCCAACCTCGTCACCATGACCATCACGATTGCCGTCAGCGGGCTCGGTCCGGTGCTGTTCGGCGAGTCCGGTTTTCCGGCGGGAGCGATGGCTGCGGTCTTCGGCCTGCTCTTGCTGTTCGCCGCGTTTTTCTCGGCCGTCCTGCTGGTCGTTACCAGCACCGCCCGCAGCTTCAAAGAGGCGCAGGCCTATCTCATTCCGTTGATGCTCGTTTCTCTGGCGCCGGGGATGCTCAGCCTGATGCCCGACGTCAAGCTCGCGGGGGTCCTTCTCGTCACGCCCCTGGCCAACATCGTCCTGCTGGGGCGCGACCTGCTGGAGTTCAAGGCGACCGGACCGGCAACCCTCATCGTCGTCGCCTCGACGCTGCTCTACGCGGCGGCGGCGATCGGCATGGCGGCGCGCATCTTCGGCGCCGAATCGGTGTTGTATAGTTCGCAGAGCGGATGGTCAGACCTGTTGCGCCGGCCTCGCGCGGCACAGTCCGCCCCCACGGTCACGTCGGCCCTCGTGTGCCTCGCGCTGGTCTTTCCCGCGTGGTTCCTGTTCTTCAATCTGATGCCCTTTTTGAACAGCGACGTTTTCACGCAGTTGGCCCTGGGGGCGCTCATGACAGCGATCGTGTTCGGCGGCATTCCGCTGGCGGCCTGCCGGCTGAGGCGCGTGCCAGTGGGCCCCGCGTTCCGTCTTCCCGCATCCCCGCTCCCGGTCTTCATCGCCGCCGCGCTGGTCGGACTGTCGCTTTGGATCCTCTGCCAGGAGATTGTCGTGCTGCTCAACTGGCACGATTTGACGCTGAATCCCCGGCTCGTCGAGAAGCTCAAGGAATACGTCGAAAGGCTGCGGTCAGTTCCGATGCCGGTCGTTCTGCTCGTCATGGCCGTGACTCCCGCTTTTTTTGAAGAGGCCTTCTTTCGGGGGTTCCTGTTCGCGGCGCTCCGCCCGCGAACGTCCCCGGCGATGGCGATTGTCGCCACGGCGGTCGCGTTCGGCTTCTTCCACTGGATTTCTCCCAGCCTGATGGCCTCGGAACGCTTCGTGTCGAGCACGCTGGTGGGGCTGGTCCTGGGGTGGGTCCGCTGGCAGACGGGCACTCTGCTCACCGGAATTCTGCTGCACACCCTGCACAACGGATTTCTCGTGCTTCTGGCGTATTACGAACCGCAGCTCGCCGCGCTCGGGATCGGGCTTGCGGAGGACAAGCATCTTCCCACCGCGTGGATCGTCGCCGGCGCCTGCGCCGTCGCCGGCGGGCTCGTACTGCTGTACGTCGCGACGCGCCGCGGGGACGATCGCGAAGAGGCAAGCCCGGCACGGTCGGTCTGAATCGGGCTTGCCTCTTCGCCGGCGCGTCTTTCAGGTTTCAATCGTCATTTCACCAGTTCCAGCGTGCTCCACAGGCTGGGATCGATCGCAAACGGAAATTCGGGGCCCACGCTGAGATATTGTTCCCCGAGCTCGGCGTCGCGCAGGGCATAATAGAACCCGAGCCGCGGCTGCGCCTCAGGATCGTAGCCGTAGAGGACCCCGGCCGGCAGCCAGGCTTCAAGCAAGTAGCCGGTTTTCGAAACAGCAGCCGCGAGGCGAATCTCGGCAATATTCACCCGCGGCGCCTCTTCGCGGGCGCGCAAGATCGGTAGCTGCGCCGCCCATGGATCGGTGGAGTTCGACCCGCCCCCCGTCGGAAACAGACAGAACTGCTGGCAATACCGGCTGGCCCGATGAATATTCTGCGTGTTCCGCGTGTCGATGAAGAACCGCATCCCGTCTCCCGCCTCCGGTGCTTCGCGCGGGCACTCCGGCGGGCGGTTCTTTCCTTTCACTTCGACCGCGATTCCCAGCCCCCGCTCGTTCCACGCCAGCCGCAGCTCGCCGAACGGGGCGACCTTGTCGAGGGCCGAGAAGTCGGCCATCGCAAATTCACGACCAAGACCGAGCAGTTTCTTCCCTGCCTTCGGCAGCTTCCGGTCATACCGGACCGGCAGTGAATAGCGAAACAGGAAGCGATGCGGCAGGAGACTGGACATGCTCAGATTCCCCGGCCGCGATACCACTCGAACAACGTCACAAAGCAGGGCGAAAATAGCTGCGCCTGGCGGCCGATCATTGCCGAGATCTCCTCTACGGGATGAAAAGTGACGGCGTCGATCTCGCGCGGGTCGATGCGCGGCAAGGCGTCGGTCGTCGTGCGATAAAGGACCGTGTGTTCCTGCGATGTCTGTGGTCCGGCGGGAAACTTCGCCAGCCATTCCAGCTCTCCCGCCAGCCCCAGCTCTTCTTGCAGCTCGCGCGGAGCGGCCATTTCGTAAGATTCCCCGGCGCTCAGATGCCCCGACGCCGACGAGGTGTAGCACAGCGGATATTCGTCCTTCAGTGCCGAGCGCTTCTGGAGCAGCAGCTCGCGGCGGGAATTGAACACGAAAATGTGCACGGCGCGGTGAAGAAGCTTCTGCGCATGCACCACCGACCGGGGCGCCTGCCCGACCACGCGGTCGTGTTCATCAACGACGTCAAAAATCTCTTCAGACATTTCAGTATTCGCTGAGCGATCTTCCCAAATTGTCGCAATCCGCGCATAAATTGAAAAGCGATCACTCTCGCTCGCAGTACCGCCTCTGTTCGACGCGATGACTGCCTGGGACGAAGACGGAGATCACTGTTCCTCGCCCATGAATTGC
>JBLMWR010001010.1:0-6025 GCA_050257335.1 Deltaproteobacteria bacterium
TCGCACATGCTGTTGAAGCTGATGTCGCGGACCAGCACCAGCTCGTCGTATTTTTCTTCGAACACTTTCTGTAAGTGTACGGCCGGCGCGGCGCGCAGCCCCGAAAACAGCTCGGCGTACATCCGCGCCACCCGTGCGGGAGTTTCCTTCAGACCGTCGCGTGTCGGGTCTTCGCCGATAGCCGCCAGAATTTCCCGCACGGCGCGCTCGATGCGCGGCAGATCGACCTCGGATTCCAGCGGTTCCATGACTAATTCCTGCTGAACGTCGGCGGGAACTTGCGCACCAGCCGATCCCGGTCGGTCTCGGACAGCAGCCCGTGAATTTTGTCGAGGAGCAGGTCGCTCCGCAAGTCCACGTCCACCTCATCCAGCAGCGATTGCTTGTCGGCCACGCCGATCCGCAGCGCGGCCGCAAGCAGGTCACACGTCACCCCCAGAGGCAGATCGGCTTCCAGAACCTGGCTGAACAGCGAATCGGCGCGGGTCCGCGGGAACAGCCGGCGAAAACTCAGCAACAATTCCTGGTAGCGCACCTCGCGGCTCACCGCCGGCTCGGCGGCATAGAAATCGCTGCACAATTCGAGCTTTCCCAGCCGGTACGGCAGATCCGTTTCGGCCTCGCTCACAACGACCGCCCGCTGCACGCCGGTGACGACGATGTTAACTCGCCCGGTCGGGAGCCGCTCTTCCGCGGTAATCCTGCCCAGGCAGACCGTTTCGTGAATCGCGGGAGCAGGGCTGGTGGCGGTCTCCCAACCCGGCTTGAGGAGCGCCACGGCGATCAATCGCTCGCCGTCGAGCGCTCCCTCAATCATCCGAAGGTATCGGTCTTCGAAGATGTGCAGTGGCAGGGCGATGTAGGGAAACAAAACGACGTTGGGGAGCGGAAAGATCGGAACCACCCCCGTAAAGCCCGTCAGGTCAGCCGCAAATTCCGGATCCGATTTCATGGTGCCTTCATTTCGCCGGGGATGTCAATCTTGGGAATCCGGTCATCACACAGCTCGATCCCGACCGGGCAGGGTTGCTGATCGTCGATCAATTCCTGAAAACAGAATTGCAGGTCATCCAGAAACCGGGCCACGTCAAGCCCCTCGAATTCCGGCCGGTACGCGTCCAGGTACTTGCGGGACGTGAGATAAACCTTTTTGGCGCCTCCCAGGTTTCCGTTTCCGAAATGCAAAAGCGCCACCGCCGCCTGAATCAACCCCTGATAGAATTTCCTTCGCTCGTCCTGCGTCTCGGACCAAAGCTCTTCCAGGACCTCGTGACTTTCAAAAAAATCCTCGGCGTTGAAAAGCCGCAGCCCTTCCAGGTATTGTGCCGGGTATTCTTCGGACATTTGTCCAATGTACTCGCTGGGCCCGGCCCCTGTCCATCAGTTCTCCGGGAGGGGGGCTTCGAAATCGGCGCGGCGGTCGGGTTCTACCTGTGCGGGGAAGAGGAGGGGTCAGTTGAAGTCTGCCAGTAAAGGTGTTGACCAGCGGAAACATGCCCTCAAAATCGCGAAGGCCCTTGCGAAAGCCTATCCCGATGCAGTGTGCGCCCTGTCCCACGAAGACCCGTATCAGTTGCTGGTGGCGACGATTCTGTCGGCACAATGCACCGACGAACGGGTAAACCTGGTGACGCCCGAGCTGTTCCGGCGCTATCCCACCCCCGAAAAACTTGCGCGATCGTCGCAGGCGGACGTGGAAAAGATCATCAAATCGACGGGATTCTTCCGGGCCAAGGCTAAAAGCCTGCGGGGCATGGCCGCCGCTCTCGTCGACAAATTTGACGGCCGGATGCCCCGCACGATCGAAGAGCTGACGAAGCTCCCGGGCGTCGGCAGAAAAACCGCCAATGTCCTATTGGGGACCGCTTTCGGGATCGCCACCGGCGTCGTGGTCGACACGCACGTCAGGCGCATCGCCCGCCTTCTGGGGCTGACGAAGCACACGAACCCCGACAAGATCGAACGCGATCTGATGCACCAGTTGCCCGAATCGGAATGGGTGAATTTCGCCCACCGCCTGATTCACCACGGCCGGCGCATCTGCATCGCTCGCCGCCCGAAATGCACCGAATGCCCGCTGCTGGCACTTTGCCCCCGCGTCGGCCTGCCGCCGCTCGCCGAGGTATAGACATCTCGGTTTTTCGAGATGGTCTCTGTTTGCCGATTGTGCAGCGGAGCGAGATGGCGAAATTATGCACGCTTCAGATTATGCACACCCCGGGCTGCGCCGGTTTTCGAACCGCGTGCACCGAACCCGCCTGAAGGCGGAACGACGAACGGCCGCAAGGTTGCACTCCGGCCCCGCGTTCAATAGCGTATACGCCGACACTCGCCCTTCGACGAAGAAAACCGTCAATTTGCATTTTTCAATTTACCATTTTCCATTTGCAATTTCGGCGTCGTCGACATGATCCTCTCCGGCAACGAGATCAAGGCCCAGTTGGGCGGCAACATCATCATCGACCCGTTCGATGAGCGCCAGCTCAATCCCAACAGCTACAATCTGCGGCTGCACAACGAACTGCTCGTGTACGAAGAGATCGTGCTCGACATGCGCCGGCCCAACCGCTTTCGGCGGTATGTCATTCCCGAAGACGGGCTGGTCCTCAACCCCAACCAGTTGTACCTCGGTCGCACCGTGGAGCGGACCGAAACATTCAACTACGTCCCCATGCTCGAAGGCCGCTCGTCGGTGGGCCGGCTGGGGCTGTTCGTGCACATCACGGCGGGGTTCGGCGATGTGGGGTTCCGGGGCTTCTGGACACTGGAAATGTTCGCCGTGCAGCCGGTGCGCGTCTATCCGGGGGTCCCCATCTGCCAGATTTTCTACCATGCGGTGAAAGGGGACGTGTCGGAATACCACAGCGACAAGTACCAGAACAATTACGACATCCAGCCGAGCCTGCTGTTCAAGGAATTCGAGCAGCACCGCGACCCGCAGATGCGCCTGGCCTTCGGGCAGGAGCTGGCACGATAGAAATGTAGTCCCCGGTCGCCCGCTGACCGGACGGTCTCAGGCTTTCCTTTCACGTCCGGCCCGCAAGCCATGTTTGGGACCGCTGCGCGCTCGACGGCGATTCACGGTTCTTCCCTGATTACACCCCAGTCCGCACCGGGACGTCGAGACTGCCGCCTCGCGGAGTGAGCCGGCTGCATTCGCTCTCGCCCTAACCCCCAATCTGCACTAAAATAATGTCGAATGGGGAACGTTCCCCCAACAGTTGCCCTGCCTGTGGCGTAAGAAGTAACGTCGCAGGAAACAATCGAATGCTCCGAATGGCTGAATCGGAAACCCAATCGGTCGAGGCCGTTCCGCCCGGCGGGAGCGTCAGCGATGCGCGCCTGGTCGAAGAGGTCCGCCGGGGAGACCATTCGGCGTTCGAGATCCTTGTCCGCCGCTACGAAAACCGGCTGATCGGGGTGTTGTTGCGATTCGTCCGCGACCGCGAACTGGCCCGCGATCTGGCCCAGGAAACGTTTTTGAGGGTGTACGAGCGGCTTGACCAGTTCGATCCTTCGCGCCGGTTCGGGCCGTGGCTGTTCCGCATCGGGGTGAATCTGGCTCTCGACTATCTGCGGAAACGCCGCCGGCGGATCTGGCCGCTGCTCTTCAGCGACAGCCGCGTGGAAAAGGGCCCGGATCCGGCGGTCGGCGATCCGCGTGAAGCGCTCGATCTGGAACAGGAAGTTCGCCGCGTTCTGGAATCCGTTCCCGAGAAATACCGGACGGTCCTGATCCTTCGGGACTTGGAGAATTTTTCGACTTCGGAGATCGCCGCGATCCTTCATCGCAAAGAAGCGACAGTTCGCTGGCGGCTCGCCGAAGCCCGCATGCGGTTTCAGGAAGCCTGGCAGCGCCGCCAGTCAGGAGAGGCGGCTCCTTTGATCCACCAACACGCGACGGATCGCGATCTCGAAAAGCAGAGTGACTCGGATGAACTGGAACCTTAACTGTCGCAAGACCCGCCGCCTGCTGGCGCTCTCAGCGGGCAACGATGTCGAAGAGCGCGATCTGGCCGGCGCGCAGCGGCATCTGGCCGTCTGCCCGCAATGCCGCGAGGTCTGGCAGGCTCTCCGCCAGTCGCAGCAGGTGCTCGAACAGGTGCGCGCCGCTCCGGCCGAAGGAAAGGGTTCGCCCACTCCGGGCTGGCCTGCTCCGTCTCTCTGGCCGACGGTGGCGCGTCATGTACGGGCGATCGACGCGCAGGGTGCCGCGCCCGACTGGCGCGGCTGGCTTCCTGCAGGGGCCCTGGCTGCCGCGTGCGTGGCGGTCGTGATGGTGGCCCTCCCCGATCTTTCGCCAGGACCCGCGACCGCCCGGCGCCGCGATGCTCGGCGGACGGTGGCGCCTCAATTCTTCATCAGTTCGGATTCGGAAACTCTGAATAGACAGCCGGTCATGATTTATCGCGATCGCGAGACCGACCAGGATCGTCTCCCGCAACTGCTGAGGCCCCGCGACGAACCTCGAAGTTTCTAAACGACGCGCCCCGGTAAAGTAGCAGGCATGCTCCGCGTGCCGCAGCCTGTCCAGCGCAATCATCAGCACGTCGGTCGTTCGACATTCAATTCCATGCCCCTCTTCGAATTTCGCTGTTCCCGTTGCTCGCGAGACTTCGAACTTCTGATGCGCGCCGGCGAAGCGGCCGCTTGCCCGGAGTGCGGCACTTGCGCTGTCGAAAAACTCTTCAGCGAATCCGCCCCTCCAGCCGCCGCCGGAGGCCGGGCGCTCCCCATCACCGCTCGCTGCCCCCCTGGCGACGCCCCGTGCAGCCCCACCTGCTGCCGGCTGTAAGCGCGTCGAGGGGCAGGTTTTTAACCTGCCCGCCTCCCAACCAAATTCTGGCACGCAGGAACGAGTGCTGAAGAAACGCAGGAGTGGCTTCCAGGCCCGTCCATGATTCTCCGTGCAGTTGGCAATCGTGTAGGATCCTGAAATCTTCGCAGTGCCGCAACCTCGGAGGCCGGCCGAATAACCCCCACAAGGCGCGCCGCGTTTTGATGGTTGCGTCTCTTTAAATATTCGCCTTCAGTCATTTGACATTTCCCACCATCCATGCCCCTTTCGTTTGTCGTTCCCGCCACTGTTCCACTGCAGGAAGCCGCACTCGCGCTTCTTTTCAGCACGTTGCCGGCGGGACAGCGCCGGCAGCAACTGGCCGACACGCTCGCCGCCGTCGGGCGTCGCGAAATGTCGCTCGACAACCTCCTCGTCGCCCTCGATGGCGATCGGATCGTCGGGACGGTTCTGGCGGTACTGCGTCCCGGCGGGGCGGCGTTCCTGTGGCCGCCGGTGGTGCAGCCCGAGGCGGCGACAGCGGACGTCGCCTCGGCGCTGCTCGAAGCGGTGGCCTCGCGCATCGAGGCGCAGGGAGCGCAGTTTCTCCAGTGCCTGCTCGACCCCGCCGACGCTGCTGGTCGGGAGGCCCTCAACCGCGGCGGGATTCCGTACGCCACCGATTTGATCCTGCTTTCCCGATCGCTCGTCGAAACTGGTCCGAATTCTCCTGGCGGCTCGTTTTCCGGCGCCGGCCGTCTACAGCCGGTCGATCGAGAAGGGTTGTGCGCCGAATGCTACTCGCCCGAGTCGCACGCGGCGTTTTCGCGCCTTGTCGAGCGGACCTACGTGGGGACGCTCGATTGTCCAGTGCTGGCCGGCGTCCGCGGCGGCGAAGAATCGCTGGAAGCGCACCGCGCCACGGGGCAATTCGTCCCCAATGCCTGGCGGCTCTATCGCGAAGCGGGTGAGGACGTCGGCGTGCTGCTCCTGGCCGAGCATCCCGAGCGCGACGCGTGGGAAGTGGCCTATCTGGGAGTCATCCCCGAGGCCCGCGGCCGCGGTTTTGGCCGCGCCATCCTGTACGACGGCCTGGCCCTCGCGCGCCGCTCCGGCCGCTCGACCATCGAAATCGCCGTCGACGCCGCCAACGCCCCCGCCCTGCGCCTCTACCGCCGACTCGGCTTCAGCGACATTCGCCGTTTCGCAGTGCACCTGCGTGTGAAGCAATAGTCACTCCGCCGTGGG
>JBLMWR010001011.1:0-12685 GCA_050257335.1 Deltaproteobacteria bacterium
TTTCGGTTGATCGCTTTACGCCAGTCGGACAGAAAAACATCACCCCAAGGCGCAAAAGAAGAGCGGATGAAGTCGGGTCACTCCGTGACCCGGGTGCCGACAGTGCGTGTTGCTTTTTCCGGGCAAACCACTATATTGAATGTCTTTCCGGGAAACCGTCCAAGTCGCGTTTGTGAAGGAAGCTCGTCATGGGAATGCGTTGCGAACTGTGTGACAAACAGCCGATCCGCGGGAACCAGGTGGCCCAGCGCGGGAAGGCGAAATACCTTGGCGGAAACGGCCGTAAAACGACCGGCATTTCCCGCCGAGCGTTCCGTCCCAACCTGCAGCGGGTCCGCGTCCAGGAGGGGGATCGCTCGGTCGTCCGCCGGGTCTGCACGCAGTGCATCCGCAGCGGCAAGGTCGTCAAGGCGATCGTCCGCAAGCCCTTCACGCTTCCCACCTCGTGAGGCCGCCATGGCCGACAAACTGACGCGCAGCGACGTTTTGAAAGTCGCGCGACTGGCGCGCCTCAAGCTGACCCACGCCGAGCTTGACGACTACACCGAAAAGCTCGGGAGCATCCTCGAGTACGTCGCGTCTCTGAACGAAATCGACACCGAGGACGTCGAGCCGATGGTGCATGCCGTCGAGCTGAGCAACGTCTTCCGTGCCGATGAAGTCACTCCCTCGCTGCCGCGCGAAGCCGCGCTGGCGAACGCGCCCAAAACCGACGGCCGGTTCTTCCTCGTCCCCCAGATTCTCGACGCCGAATAGGGCCCGTTCGTAGTACCGCCTTGAGGCGGCTGTCGCGAGCGGTGCGCGGCCGGGGCTGGACCGAAGGGAAGCCCCGGCAGGCAACAGCACAGGTACGGCACTCGCCTTCCCCCGACGCCCTTCGCCTGGGGCTCAGGGCGTGCCATTCCTCGTTCGCGGCGCCGACATCCGACAATGGGTGCAGCGCCTCCTCCCTGCCTTGGGGACCGGCTGAAGTCGGTACTACGAACGGCCCGCGAGCGGTTCTTTTCGCTCGGTGATCTGTGGACATTCAGGCGCCATCTCGGCGTTGAGTGCAATGTAGCCACGCCACTGCTCCGGCACCTTTTCTTCGTAGAATATGGCTTCGACGGGGCACTCGTGTACACAGGCGTCACAATCGATGCAGTGCTCTGGGTCGATATACAGCATCTGCTCCCCTTCGTGGAAGCATTCACAGGGACAAACAACGACGCAATCGGTGTATTTGCATCCGAAGCACGGTTCCGTAACGACGTATGCCATGATTTCCGCTCCTCGCGTCAGGTATGATGAATTGAGACCGTCAACCTCTCAGAAGCTGTATGCGATTCGCGGCGACGCACCGGCCAACAATCCGCTTTGTTTTTGCGATTTTTATGGACGAACCGTCCGTCGAACTTCTGGCGAAATACCAAGCCGGCGATGAGCAGGCCGCCACCGAGCTGTTTCGCCGATACGTCAGCCGTTTGACCGTCCTGGCGCGGGCTCGCATCGCTCCCAGAATCGCGCGGCGGTTCGATGCCGAAGACGTTGTTCTGTCGGCCTATCGCAGCTTTTTCGTCCGCGCCCGCGACGGGCAGTTTTCTCTGACGCGCAGCGGCGACCTGTGGCGGCTGCTGGTCGGAATCATGCTCCGCAAACTCTACCATCAGGCCGCCCGCCACACCGCTGACAAACGGTCGGTCGACCGCGAGCAGCCGCTGCCGTCCGGGGGTGAATCAGCGTGGGAAGCGATTGCCCCCGCCATCACAAAGCCCACCGCCGAGGAAGCCGTGGCTATGGCCGAGCTGGTCGAGACCTTCATGGCGCAGCTCGAACCCGGCTCGCGCCAGGTCGTCGAGCTTCGCCTTCAGGATTATCGCATCGCTGAAATCGCCGCGGCTACGCACCGCAGCGAGCGGACGGTCCGCCGCATACTGGAAGAGCTGCGGCACCGTCTCAGATCGTCGTTGGGCGACGCCGGCGACAAACTTGGGGGTCTGCCAGCGGCGCGGTGCCGCAGCGCCGAACCGGCGTCGGAGATTGACGACTCCGAGTCGGCCGCCGGTCTGGCTGTTGACGGGGCCGACAGACGGTCGGGACCATCGCCCGAAAACCCGTCTGTCGCTTCGGCCGCCAGCACATCCCCACCGGAATTCCTGTCCGACCGCGATTTCCTTCTGCAACTGCACTTGGGAACGGGCGGCACAGGCAGGGTGTATCGCGCCCTGCCGCGGGGCGGTTCAACCCCAGTGGCGGTAAAAATGCTCAAAAAGGCAAGTCAGACCGATCCGGCCGCCGTGGCCCGGTTTCTTGACGAGGCTCGTACGGTCTCCCGGCTCAACCATCCGGGAATCGTCGGCGTTCATGGAATCGGCCGGACGCGCGCCGGCGGCTATTTTCTCGTCCAGGAGCTTGTTCCCGGCGAAAGCCTCGCACAAGTCGCAGCAAGCGGGCAAATCGAGCCCGGCGATGTGGTCCGCTGGATTGCCGACGCCGCCGAGGCGATCGAATACTCTCATCGCCAGCACGTAATTCATTGCGATTTGAAGCCCGCCAATCTGCTGCTTGATGCACAGGGGCGGGTGCGCGTCGCGGATTTCGGTTTGGCGCAGATCGTTGCTCCCTGGATGCGTTCCCGGGCCGCGATAGCCGGAACGGCAGGCTACATGGCCCCCGAGCAGCTTGACCCGGCGTGGGGGCCGATCGGCCCCCGGACGGACGTCTTTGGACTGGGTGCGGTCCTCTTCGCCCTGCTCGCCGGGCGTCCGCCATTTACGGGAAAGACGATTGACGATCTGCTGAAGTCGATGCTGGAAGGGGCGCCGGGACTGTCCCTGCGACGTGACCGTCCGGATGTCCCGGAGGAGATTGATGTGATCTGTCGGAAGTGCATGGCGGTTGCCCCTCGCGATCGATTCGCCACCGCCGCCGCGCTCGCCCAGGCGTTGTTGCTGACGATGTAGCGCTCAACCGGCAGGGTTGGAATCTGTCGCCAATTCCGCCACAATACGCTGCGCTTGTCAGTTGTCAGTCGTCAGTGGTCAGTTGCCAATAGACGCCGAACGGCGTCTACGACCAATGACCAATGACCAATGACCAATGACGACTGACCACTGACAAACGACCACCGACGACCGATCAAACCAAGGACGACGGCGAACATGTCAATCATCGGAGCGACTGCCGGCGAACTGCTCAAGCGGCTCGACCGGGGGGATTTGCAGAGTCAGGACGTGGTGGCGGCGTATCTCGACGCGATCGCCGCGAACGACGGCAAGGTCAACGCCTTCCTGCACGTCGATCGGGAGCGGGCTCTCGCACAGGCCCGCGCCATCGACGATAAGCGGCGGCGCGGAGAGCGGGTGGGAAAGCTTGCCGGGCTTCCTGTCGCCATCAAAGACGTGATCTGCACCGAAGGCGTGCCGACGACCTGCGCCAGCCGGATGCTCAAGAATTTTGTCCCTCCGTACGACGCGCACGTCATCAGCCGCCTTCGCGAGGCTGATGCCGTTTTCGTCGGCCGGACGAACATGGACGAGTTCGCAATGGGCTCCTCCACCGAAAACTCGGCCTTCACAACCAGCCGTAATCCGTGGGACCTCGAACGCACGCCGGGGGGCTCCAGCGGCGGGTCGGCGGCAGCCGTCGCGGCAGGCATGGCACCGCTCGCACTGGGCAGCGACACCGGAGGCTCGATCCGCCAGCCTGCGGGGTTCTGCGGCGTCGTGGGGATGAAACCCACCTACGGCCGCGTCTCGCGGTACGGACTGGTGGCCTATGCCAGCTCGCTGGATCAGATCGGCCCTTTCGCCAACGACGTTTCCGGCGCGGCCATGCTCCTGGAAGCGATCGCCGGGCACGATCGCCGCGATTCCACCTCGGTTGACAGTGCCGTCCCCGAATACGGCCTGATGGTCGAAGAACCGCTGACGGGCCTCAAAATCGGCATCGCGAGAGAACACTTCGTCAGCGGTCTCGACCGCGAAGTCGAACAGGCGATTCGCACGGCCCTCGACGTGTACCGCTCCCTCGGGGCCGAGATCCGCGAGATTTCGCTGCCGCATTCGAAATACGCCGTCGCCGTCTACTACATCGTCGCTCCCTGCGAAGCCTCGAGCAACCTGGCGCGCTACGACGGCGTGCATTACGGGCACCGGGCCGAAAAATTCGAGGACATGATCGACATGTACTGCGCCAGCCGCGGCGAGGGCTTCGGGAGCGAGGTCAAGCGGCGGATCATGCTGGGGACATACGCGCTCTCCGCAGGATATTACGACGCCTATTATCTCAAGGCCCTGAAGGTCCGACGGCTGATCCGCAACGACTTTGACGAAGCCTTCCGCTCGGTGGATATCATCGCGACCCCCGTCGCCCCCACGCCGGCGTTTAAGATCGGTGAGCTGGTCAACGATCCTCTGGCGATGTACCTGTCGGACATTTACACGATCAGCGCCAACCTGGCCGGTCTCCCCGGCATCTCGATTCCCGCCGGCTTCAGCAGCCATAACCTGCCGATCGGCCTGCAGCTTTTGGGAGAGCCATTCGAGGAAGAGCGCCTGCTGCGCGCCGCGCGCATGTTCGAGCGCGAGACCGACTGGCACCGGCGGCGGCCGACGTTCTGATGAATAAAGTTGTGTGTTTTCCTTTGCGTATCGGCGCCTTTGCGTGAGCCCTTTCTTTTCGGAATTCAGAGATGACCGTCACCACCATCATCGGCCTTGAAGTGCACGTGCAGCTCCTGACGAAGAGCAAGATCTTCTGCGGCTGCTCCGGGGCATTCAATCCCACCAATCCTAATGTGCAGACTTGCCCCGTCTGCCTTGGCCTTCCCGGGTCGCTGCCGGTGATGAACCGCCATGCCTTTGAGCTAGCCGTCAAAACGGCCATCGCCCTCAACTGCGACATCGCCCCGTTCACGAAGTGGGACCGCAAACAGTACTATTACCCCGATCTCCCCAAGGGGTATCAGATCAGCCAGTACGATCTTCCTTTCAGCGACGACGGCTGGCTCGAAATTGACGTCGATGCCGCAACGGGCGAAACGCGCAAGGTCGGAATCATCCGGGCGCATCTCGAAGAAGACGCCGGCAAGAACCTCCACGACGAAACGGGACACGGGACCGACAGCCAGGTCGATCTTAACCGGGCCGGGACACCGCTTCTCGAAATCGTTTCGCAGCCCGATCTGCGCTCGCCCGCCGAGGCCAAAAGGTACCTCGAAGAGCTCAAGCTGCTGCTCACGTATCTCAAGGTTTCCGACTGCAACATGCAGGAAGGGAGCCTGCGCTGCGACGCCAACGTCAACCTGCACATCCTGCAGGAGGACGACCGGAAAATCGCCACCCCGATCGTCGAAGTCAAAAACCTCAACAGCTTCCGCAACGTCGAGCTGGCCCTCGAATACGAGGTCAAACGGCAGTACGAAGAGTGGCAGAAAACCGGCAAGAAGCTGGGGGAGGTTCCCAAGGAAACCCGCGGCTGGGATGCGGCCCGTGGCGTGACCTTCGCGCAGCGCGGGAAGGAAGAGGCCTCGGACTACCGCTACTTCCCCGACCCCGACCTGGTTCCCGTCACCATGAGCGAAGGACTCCTCGATTCGATCCGGGCAACGCTCTGCGAGCTCCCCGCCGAGCGCCGCAAGCGGCTGATCGCCGCGTACGGCCTGTCGGACTATGACGCTCGGGTGACCATCGACCAGGGGGAGGCGTTCGTCGATTATTTCGAAGAAGTCGCCGGTTTGTGCGGCGACGGCAAGCAAGCCTGCAACTGGGTGACCCAGGACGTATTGCGGGAAATGAACGAACGCAACCTGACGATCAGCCACTTTCCGATTCGGGCCGCCGTCCTCGGCAATCTGCTCGAACGCATCGGCAAAAAGCAGATTACGATCAAGAGCGCCCGGGAAGTCTTCATGGAGCTGCTCATCGAGAACCCCGATCGGCGCCCCATCTCGTCGGCCCACATCGACCAGATCATCGCCGAAAAGGGGCTGGCCCTCGTTACCGACACGGGGGAGCTGGAACGGGTCATCGCCGAGGTGATCGGCAAAAACCCGAAAGCGGTCGCCGACTTCAAGTCTGGAAAACAGGCCGCCGTCGGCGCCCTGATCGGCCAGGTGATGAAGGGAATCAAAGGCGCCGATCCGCAGACTGTCCGCACGATGCTTGTGGAGAAGATGAGTCAATAGCGGCAGGTCGAAGAGTCGAAAGGGTCGAAGAGGACCGCAGTGCTTGAGGCCCATTTACCACGTCGGCCCCGCGAGCCGCCAGGTTTATCCTGGCGGTGTCGGGTGCAAGTGTCTCTAAGGGAGGCCGAGAGACACAGGCTCGCACGTCGCAGGGAACGGGACACCGCGGGGATAAACCCCGCGGCTCGCTGAGGCGAGTGGCGCCGGTTGACGACGATCGCCTTCAGGACGACCCGCATCAGATACATTCTCCTCTTTTCGACCCCTTCGACCGCTTCGACCTGTGTCCGTTTCCGACCGCAAGCGCTGGGACGCCAAGTACGCCGACAAGCCGGTGCCCGACCGCTTGTCGCCGGACGACTGGCTGATCGACCAAGCCGCCGGCCTGCCACCGGGACGGGCGCTTGAGCTGGCGTGCGGTCTGGGGCACAACGCCATCTGGCTGGCGCTGCACGGCTGGCAGGTCGATGCTGTCGATATCTCACCTGCGGGGCTCCATCGGGCGGCGGACCTGGCAAGCCGCTGCGGTGCACGCGTGAACTGGATCGCCGCCGACCTCGACGATTTCGAGCCCGAAGCTGCCCGGTACGATCTCGTGCTGATTTTTCGGTTTCTCGATCGGCAACGGTTGCCGGGAATCATCCAACAGGCATTGCGCCCCGAAGGCCGGCTCATCTACGAGACGTTTTCGACGCCTCACGTGTCCCGCCCTGACAGCCACATGAAGAACCCGGCCTTCGCTCTGGAACCCGGCGAATTGCCGCGACTCTTTCCGCAGTTCGCCGTCGAGTCATACGCCGAGTGTTCGCTCGCCGACCGCGATGTCGCGCGTCTCGTAGCTGCCCGACCGGTCTCGGTGGCGAAAACGAACCCATGACCGTCGGCGGGCGCAGGACGGCCCTTCCGGGCCGTCCGTTCAGCAGCAGGCACGCTCCGCGTGCCGTTGCCTCTTCCAGAAGATTCATCTGCAATTCGGGCCACACCACGGGTTCGCAATGGGACCCGAGGCGGACGGCACGCGGAGCGGCTGCTACAATGGCGGAGTGCTTCACGCGACGCGTCGTCGCCGGCGGACGAATAAAACCACCACGAAAGCTGGAACGCCGACCGCCACAAGCCACGGCCCGATCGCCGCTCCGGCAACGACGAGCCCCTCGCCAGCGGCCAGCAGCGCGTTCCATGATCCCTCGAACGCGCGGCTGACGCGCAGAGCAAAAGTCGGCGCCTGCGGCGGTATGTAGCCCTTGATCTCATCGACGTGCAGAGTGACCGTCGTCAGCGCCACCAAGTCCTTGAGAACCCGCATCCGCCCTTCGACCCGCTCCAGCTCTTCACGCACACGGCTGATTTCCTTTTCAACCGCCAAGATGTCTTCAAGCTTGCCGGTATTCTCGTCCAGATGTTTCAGCAGCCGGGCCTCTTCCTTTTGTTTGTTGCGGATCCGTGCCTTCAGGTCGTAGTACTGCTCGGAGACGTCCTGCGACTTCGCGGCGAGGCTCTGCAATTCCCCCAGCGTACGGACGGCATCCAGGAAGCTCGCGTAACCCGTTACGGGAATTCGGATCTTCCATTCTCCACTTCGCGGGCTGCCGCTTTTCCCCTCCAGTTTCTGCTGCGCGACAAACCCACCCGATTCATTCACCAGTTGCTGCATTTTTTCCGGAAGCCCCTCGAAATCTTCGACGATCAGCCGCACGTCGGCGTCGTAGATGATCTGGCGTTGCAGCTTTCCTGGCTCGGGAGCCGCCGGTGCCTCGCCGGCCTGCGCGGCACCATTGGGTGGCTGCTCCTCGGAGATCGTCTGTGCGGCAGCAATCGCGGCAAATTCGGCTTGATTCGCCGGGGACGGAGCGCTGTACGTTCCGGGGGGCGACTCCGAAGCTCCGCCACAACCGGCGATGCAGATCAAAGCGAGCACAGCATGCACGACCGGGGCGTTATTCATTGTTTCAATCCCCGGGATCCGTCGCGCGATTCATTCCCCGATTGCGTACGCTGAAGCCTGAACATCAGCATCCGCGCGTATCCGCGTCATCCGCGGTGCCTCACTTTTCTCGAAACGAAGCAGCGCCGTACCAGAGATGATCCACATCCGCAGGAGTTTATTCCCGCGGGCTTGGAAAGTTTTCGCGCTTGATCTATGGTGGGCGTACGCACCCACGAGGACGACCGTTCATCGCGGCGGTGCCCGCCCGTGGGCTTGGCGGCAAGTGAATTTGATTTTCTCGTGAAGAGGTTGTGTACGTTGAACGTCGGAACGGAATGCCCTTTTACGGCCGAGCTGACGGTCGAGAGTTATCTGCACGGCGTGCGGATCGACAGCTTTCTCGTCCGGCACTTTCGCAATTACACGCCGTACCGCATGCAGCGGCTGGTGCGGGCCGGCCAGGTGCGCATCGAAGGGGTCATCGCCGAGACAGACGATCGCGTCTATAAGGGGCAAAGCGTCGAAGTGAAACTGGTCGAACCCCCTGACCATCTCCTCTCTCCTGAGCCGCGCGAGCTGGAGATCCTGTTCGAGGACTCGTGGCTCATCGTCGTCAACAAGCCCCCCGACATCGTCGTGCATCCGTGCGGCAATTACGTATCGGGGTCGCTCGCCAATGTCCTGCAGGCGCACTTCGACCGCCAGACGCAGCTCCGCGGGCTCGTCCGCCCGGGGATCGTCCACCGCCTCGACCGGCTGACGAGCGGCGTGATGGTGTGCACCAAGGACCATCTCGCGCACCGCAAGCTGTCGATCCATTTCGAGGAGGGACGGGTGCTGAAGAAGTACCTGGCCCTCGTGCACGGCGTCGTGCCGGATGATCGCGGGGAGGTCACTTTCCCGATCGGCCAGTGGCCCGGCGGAGGGACGATTCGCATGTCCACTGCGCCGGACGCCGTCGATCCGCGCCCGTCGCGGACGATCTACGAAGTCGTCGAGCGTTTCGAATGCTTCTCGCTCGTGCGCGCCCAACCGCACACCGGCCGGCTGCACCAGATCCGCGTGCATCTGGCGGGGATCGGCCATCCCGTCGTCGCTGACGAGTTCTACAGCCCCGCCGGCGTCCTCACCGTCGCCGATCTCCATGCCGGCTCAAATAACGGACATGCCTCGGGGAACGGAGTCGCGCATTCGCTCGCCGGTGGTGAAGCTCTGTTGTCGCGCCAGGCCCTGCACGCCCTGAGCCTGCGCTTCGTCCACCCCATCACCCGCGAAGTCGTGACGTTCGAAGCGCCACTGGCCCCGGACATGCAACGAACGCTCGATCTTTTGCGGACGAAAAGATAGCGATCAGAGGGCCCGGCCGGCGACGAACAGGTCGAGGTCGGCGACTTCGGAGGGCCCGGTCAGTTCCAGTCCGCTCAGGCCGTCACCGGCGACTTGGCAGAATTCGGCCATCACGGAATCATCGAACACAGCCTCGCGGAAATCTTCGATCGTGCCGTCGCCGGTCATGACCGACTCACCGATCCGGACGATCTCGATCGCCTGCTCGCCGATGCAGCGCATCCCCAGGACGCGTCGCGTCGCCCGGTGAAAAAGCACCTTGAGCAGCCCGGGCCTGTCGCCTTCGTTCCCGGCGCGGACGATCCCGACTTCAAACGGGACGCGTTCTTTCGTCAATTGGTCTTCACCCATCCCGACCATCGCGATCTCGGGAATGGTGTACAGATTGCGGGTGACATGCCGGGAACCGGGGAAAGGCAGCCCAAAGGCGTGGCCGATCGCGCGGCGTCCCTGATTTCGCGAATGGCGTGCCAGGGCGGGAAACCCGACTGCGGCGCCAACGCCATAAATGTGCGGGACCCAGGTGCGGTGGTATTCGTCGCACCACAATCGGCCCCGTTCGTCGGGCTCGAGGCCGGCCGCGGGCAGGTTCAGCCCGGCCGTATCACCGACCCGGCCCGCGGCATACAACACGTTCTCGCCGATCAGCCGTTTGCCGCCGGCAAGCTGCAAGGCAATGCGATTTCCCGGCATCCGGTCCAGGCCGATTACGTCTTCTCCAAAGTGGAAGTTAAACCCCAGCGAGCGGCCGCATGAGAGCAGTACATCGACGACGTCGCGATCGCAGAAGTCCAGCAGGCTCTCGCGTCCATCTACGACGGTAACATCGACGCCCAGAGCCGCGAAAAGGAAGGCCTGCTCGATGCCGGTCACGCCGGCGCCGACGACGATCAGCGAACGGGGAATTGAATCGAGCTCGAGGATCCCGTCGGAATCGAAGACATGTCGGCCGTCAAGGGGAATGTTCGCCGGCCGGGCCGGCCTCGTTCCGCAGGCAAGCAGTATGTGACTGGCATCCAGAGGCAGCGTCGCGCCATCCCCCTCGACCCAAATCTCATGAGGCCCGGCGAAGCGCGCCTCGCCCGGGTACAGGTCGATACCGTTGCGCACAAGCTGATCGTGAAGTACCTCGGCTTCGCGGTTGATGATGCGCGTCACCTGACGGCGGAGGTCGCGCATGGCGATCACCCCCCCTTCGGCACAGCGTGCATCGGGCAGATTCGCCTGCTGGACCTCGGTCAGGTGCACGATCGCGTCGCGCAGAATCCTGGAGGGAATCGTGCTGGACGTGAAACCTGCGTCTTCCCGGGCGTTCTCGCGGCACTCGATCAGCGCGACGCGCTTCCCGAGCCGGGCGGCGGCCAGGGCCCCCTTCTGCCCCTCCGGATCGCTTCCAATCACCACAAGATCGTAACGCATGATGGCTCTCCCGGCAGGAAGCGGCAGGATGCCGCTTCTACCAAAGCGGTACGGTGCCGCTTCGATGACAAAGGGCCAGTCCGTTGGCGTTTTCCCAATCCCACTTCTGCAAATCGATCGCGGTGTGGGTCGGGCAATACAGAATGGGTTGCCGGATCAGGCATTCTGGAGAAACCACAGGCGATCGGATGGCCTGTAACGGTTAGTCCGCCGACTGCTGGTGGTTACAGATTGCCCAGATCGCCTCAAGTTACGAATTCGGAGAGGCGATTTGTTAACCCGATACGCCTTTTCCGGGCGGATAGACCAGGGCAGCCTTTCGCCATACGGCAGATACGAAGTGTGTAGATTTCAGGAAGAAGATGTGGCATTGGCGAAATCGAACGCCCATCGGTGATCCACAACAGAGCCGCCGACGTTCTTCAGGACGACGCCGAACACAGAAACAGGTGACTGAGTTACACGGGACGGCCTGAAAGGCCGTCCTTCTTTCGGGCAAAACATTCCGGAACAACGATTATGGCTCGCGAGATCTTCAGTGACGGTGGCAATCTCAGAAAGCAGCTTGGGTCGGGCCTCGCGGCGGTCGCCGCCCTCACCGTCTTCGGACTCGGGCTCCTTTGGATGTGCTACTCGCAGTTCGTGATCAACGTCCCCGCCTATCACGTGGGAATTCTGATCAAGAAGACCGGTAAGGACCTCGCCAACACCGACGTCGTCGCTCCGGACGCCAGCCACAAAGGAGTGCAGAAAGAGGTCCTCGACGTCGGGCGGTACTTCTTCAAGTACGACCCCTACAACTGGGAGTGGGAGATCAAACCGCAGAAGGTGATCGCCGACGGGAAGATCGGCGTGCAGGTGCGCCTGTTCGGCGACGACCTCCCCTACGGCGAGTTCCTGGCGTACAAGGAGACACAGAAGGGCATCGTCCCGGGGGTCCTGCTTCCGGGACGATGGCCAATCAACCCGTACCTCTACGACGTCCAGGAATACGCGCCGCAAATCGTACCCGCGGGCTACAAGGGCGTCGTCGTGAACCGGGCCGGGAAGATACCTTCCCGTCCCGAAGACTACTGGCAGGACGACGACAGGACGCACCAGAAGCTGCTGGTAAAGGAAGGATTCCGCGGCGTCGAGCACGAGACACTCGACCCGGGAACGTACAACTTCAATCCCTTCGAACGGGTCGTCAAGCTCGTCGATTGCCGCAATCAGCGGTTCAATCTCGCCGAAAGCCGGGACCTCGGCTTTCCCTCGAAAGACGGTTTCTGGGTGAGCCTCGACAGCATCGTGGAATTCCGGGTGAAGCCGGAGATGGCGGCGAAGGTCTTCGTACTCTACAACGAAGAGACGAACGGTGACCGGATCGACGAAGAGATCGTGCGGAAAGTGATTCTGCCGGCGGCCCGCAGCTTCTGCCGGCTGCAGGGCTCGAACAATTCGGGGCGAGATTTCATCGAAGGGACGACCCGCACGCACTTCCAGGACGAGTATCAGAAATCGATGCGGGACCGCTGCGAGAAGCTGGGGATCGAAATCATTCAGGCGCTGATCACTAAGATCAACCCCCCCGAACAGATCGCCAAGCCGGTTCGAGACCGCGAGATCGCCAAACAGCAGGAGGAGCAGTACCGGCAGCAGATCCTGCAGCAGAAGTCCGAGGAAAAGCTGGCCATCGAGACGGCCCTCGTCAAGCAGAAGCAGGCGCTGGTGCAGGCCGAGCAGGAAGTCATCCGCGTCACCACGGCCGCCGCGCGCGAACAGGAAGTGGCGCTCACGAAGGCCAGAGAGAAACTGGCGGTGGCGAAGTTCCGGCTCGAGGCCAC
>JBLMWR010001012.1:0-2636 GCA_050257335.1 Deltaproteobacteria bacterium
GAACCCGATGCCTCGGCCGGCCAGTGCGATGGCCCGTCGCATGGCCTCTTCGGGACTGGCAAAGTTCGTGTTGGGTTTCAGAATCAGCTCCACGGCCTGCCGACCGGCTTGCCGGAAGCAAAGCTGGACAGGGCCTGCGGCGGGAACCAAAAGAGAATTG
Organism: Deltaproteobacteria bacterium; assembly: GCA_050257335.1. Lineage (GTDB taxonomy): Bacteria > Planctomycetota > Planctomycetia > Planctomycetales > Planctomycetaceae > JACQFH01. The sequence continues at coordinate 161 of JBLMWR010001012.1, forward strand.
ACCGCGTCATCCGCGGTTCTTGTCCGTCTTTTCCGAAATTGGCAACCTTTCGCGCAGCTTCGTGGTCTTTCGTTGATTTCGTGCCTTTTGTGGTCACTCCTGCCCCGGCAGCCAGAGTTTCGACGGCTGGCCGGCGGTCTGGGCTTCGGGCGTCCACAAGCCCGACGAGCCGACGCCGGCTGCGGCCAGGGGCTCGAGCGTCGAGGCGGCTGCGGCTCCGGCGTTCCACGGTCCGGGAATCGACAGGTCGTTAAGAACTCCGGTGATGACTTCCCGGATCTCGGGAAGCTTGGGCAGGTAGTAGCTCCACAGCGTATTCGCCAGTTGCGCGATCTGGGGGTCCCCCGGGCGCTGCGAGCGGAGCATCAGCTCGTGCACTTCCCACAGCGCCAGAGCATCGAGCGGCTGCTTGCGGTTGCGGCACTCCTGTTTCCCGCGGACAACCCAGGCCAGTGCCGCGTCGAAATCGAGCCGGCGCCCGCAGATGCGCGACACGAACATGCACAGCCGCGGGGCATCGATCTTCTCCTGCAAAGCGGGCCGCCCCAGCAATTCCCCGATCGCCGCACAGCACAGCGCGGAATGTCCGATCCGTATCACGTTGTCGGCGACGCGCAGCACTTGCTCGTCGGGCAGCTCGCTCAAGGCGGTGTGCCGCAGCCGCAGGACCGGGACCATCTCTCCCGCGGCGTCAGGCACCAGGGGCGTCGCGGCGACGGCGGGAAGCCCCAGCCGGCTGCGCATCGCCCCCTCGTCGAGCACCAGGTTGTTCTTTTCGCAGAAGACGTCGAGATCGACGACGGCCGCGGCCAGCGCCGCCTTGAGTTCCGGCGCTTTGGCGGCTTCCAGCGGCGTTTTCCCCCCGAGCGCGTCTTGCGCGACCGTCGGCCAGACGTCTTCGATGACGTGCCGGCCGCTCTCCCGGCGAAGCTCGTTCAGTTTTTCGGCGGGCAGGTTCGGCGGAAAATACCAGTCCTGGATCAGCGGCATCGCTTCCCGTCGCAGGAAGCCGTGCTCTTCCGGCTCTCCCTCGGCAGTCGCCAGCTTCGCAGCCTGCGCGGAAAAAGAGGCCCTTATTTGATCGAGACGCTCGCGTCCGTACGCCGAAATATAGGCCTTGGCTGGTTCCTCGGCGTAGCGGTCGAAAACCACCAGCTCGCCGAGAACGTGAGCTATGTTTTGAGCCGACAGGTCCTCGGACTGGACCCCGTTCGGATCGCGGTCGAGAACGCGATAGATGGCGGCCGGACGGGGCTGGTCATCCTCACGATCCGGCGGAGGCAGCTCGAAGCGGGCGTATTCGGGCTTCTGATCGAGCGCGGTGAGAAGCTGCGAGACCGATTCCAGACGGTACTCGGCGACCAGTTCCGGAATCCGGGCGGCGGGCTCGGGAAGGCGGAGCAGGCGAGCCAGCAGCAGGCAATCGACGGCCAACTCGAAGTCGGGCTGGTTGGCCGCTGCCGCCTTGAAGGCCTCGACCGCCAGCGGGTCTTCGCCCGCCCAGGCGTGGCACAGGGCGATGTTCCACCACAGCCCCGGCTGTTTCGGATCCTGCCGGGCGACCCCGCCGAACGCCTTGGCCGCGTCGCTGTAACATCCCTGGTACGCCAGCTTCACGGCCTGGTCGAACTGCGGCTTCAAGTTGTCGTTGCCGGACAGCGGCGCCAACCCGTAGCCGTCGCGCAGCGGCCAGGGAATTCGCGTGTCGCGGACGAATTCGAGAAATGCGTCGACGGCGACTTCATTTTCCGGGTTGCAGCGGACTGCCAGATTGAGGTTCTGCCGCGTCGCCAGCAAATGCCCCTTGGCCATCATCACCCGCGCCAGCGTCACGGCCAGATGCGACGTCAGATACGATTGATCGGCGGCCGAGATCTGGAAGGCCCGGTACACGGGGCGCATCGCGGCGGGATATCCGCCGGCCGACAGCGACAGAAACCCGTTGACGGCCACCGCCAGCGGATGTTCCGGCAATTCGTCCAGAACTTCCCCCACCAGCGTCCGGGGTTCTTCAACCTGGCCCAGCGAAAAGAGGAGAAAGGCCCTGGTGGTCCTGACCCACGCCCGGCTCCAGACTTCGCGGGGCTGCACCTTTTTGTCGACCGCGTCGAGCAGCGTCAGGGCCGCCTGGTATTGATGGCTCTGCTGCAACTCGGCCACCTTGATCATGTCGGTGACGATGGCCTGGCAGCAGAACTTCAGCTTTTTTCCGCTGCCGCAGGGACAGAGCTTGTAAACGTCGATTTCGCCGGGCATAAAGCAAGGTTCCTGAAAAAACAACCGATCGCCCGGCGCCCGAGCGTCCTGAAGGCGCAGAGAGGGGCCGGGTCGGGCGGCCTCAGTGACCGCCCCCGAGCCCGGTTGAATTCTAGCAAACCGGCCAAAAAATGACGAACGACCCCGTGGGGCAGGTTGCTAACCCTGCCCGTACTCTCATTCTTCCCGTATCTCCATGCCGCCGCGCATGGCCGTGCGG
>JBLMWR010001013.1:0-4852 GCA_050257335.1 Deltaproteobacteria bacterium
CATGCTGAGTCGCGAGTTTCTTGAATGACACCGTGCCGTTGGCGCGGAAGCGCGTGACGGCCCGCGTGTTTTCGTTCGACAGCCGGACGGTCATGTCCTTGATGTCCACCCCGTTGGGCAAATCGACCCATTCCAGGGCCTGCACGACCGTCCCCCGCAGCTCCGGACTATGGACGGAAAAGAAAGCCAGCGTGCCGTCCTTGTCTTTGCGCTGGAAGGCCTCGGTTACGGCGTGTACTTTCTTTTCGACGCGCTCGGACTCGGTGACGATCGCGTTCTCGATCAAAAAGACTGCCACTGCGACGACGATCGCCGTCACGGCGCCCAGCAGCCAGATTCCCCGCTTCTGCGAAGTCCAGACCCCGAGCATCACGCAGGCGGCAATCGCCAGAAGGAAAATCGGCGGCCACGGATTTTCGGTGAACCAGGTCATGATGACCGGTTATGACACAAGTCCGGCGGCCTGTCCACCTGGTCGTGGGTCGGTCTTGGAGAAAGCACCCCGGCTGCTCCGCAGCAGCCGGGGTGCTGGTGTCAGATCGGTCCAATCCCCTGCGCTCAGTTCGCCGCCGGGGCGGCGACGCCCGCGCGCGGCAAGACCCGGAAGTGTCTTCGCGAGACTTCTTCGGCTCCGCTGCGGAGGCGCAAAAAGTAATCTCCCGGGTCAAGCGCTTCGTCGAGATTGAAGATGAAGTTGCCGCGGAACGACTCACGGTACATGGGCAGGCCGATTTTGGCAACGATCCGGCCGGGAACCAGCCGCGTCTCTTCGCTGGAATCGTCTCTGGCCGCCTCGCACAGAAGGCAATCGACCCACATGTCGTCGCGGGGCTTGTTGAGCGTGACCTGGGCGACCAGTTGTTCGCCCTGGCGGAACTCTTTCCGGGTATGAACCAGGTGCTCGCCGACGAGGAGGCTTCCCAGGTCGAACGCCAGCAGCTTGTCGCTCTGCCGTATCGGCCGGTCGGGGGCGAACAGGGGCTGCAGTTCTTCGTCGGTCATTTCACGGAGCGGCAGGGGGCCGCCGGGCCCGCGCATGTGGTAGTGGTCCGTCAGGTGCTCGGCCTCGATACCCGCCAGGCAGAGCAAAGCCATGACCATCGCGAATGCGCCGATCGAACCGAACCGGCCGCGCCAGTTCACGGCCGGCGGCTCGTCCACCGCCGCAGCGGGGGGGACGGACAGACCGGGGAACAGGCGGCGGAGGAAACGCCAAGTGCAGATCGCACGGACGTCGCGCTCCTGCAGGAACACCATATAGGCGGCGCTGACGACCAAGGGGAAAATGATCAGCCCCAGGGTGAGCCACGTCATGAGGTGGAACGCCGTCCCCACGGCCAGCAGCCACCACCGCATCTTGCGGCCCCAGACGAGGAAAATGAAAGTCAGCTCCCAGAAGAAGGTGATGTAGCACGAAACGCTCACCAGCAGCGGATACTGCAGGAGATAATCTCCGAGGGGGTGTTCATTGTTGATGTACGTCATCATCCAGGAGACGAGCTGGTCGCCGCTGAAGAACTCCGGTGTATGTAATTTGGTGATCGCCGCTCCGAAATAGATCATGCCGATCAGGATTTGCGCCAGCCGCTGCGGCCAGACGGGCCCGCGGACCGCGGGCAGCGGGGCGCCGGGAAACTCGCGGCGGAGCCGGCGCCGCCTGAGCCAGGAATCCACCGACCACAGGTCTCCGCAATTCGACAGCGACAAAAGCAGCAGCAGATGCGTCGCCATGACCGTGTACTTCGAGATCGTGCTCAGGCAGTCGAGCATGGTGAAATAGAAGTAGAGAGCCGTGGCGACCGGCATCGAGATTCGCGTGAACCAGCCGGCCGCCGAGGCCACCATGAACAGCACCAGCGCGGTGTACAGCCCCACGGCGACCGGGGCCGCGAAGAACGGGAGAAAATGCGGATATCCGAAGTTCTCGAACAGCGGCGCCGTCGCGCCGTCGGTCGAATAAAATTCGCGCGCATACGGCCAGCGACGGACGATATCGACCAGCAGCACCGCGGGGAGCGAAATCCGCATCAGCGCCATGCCGTACGGAAGCTCCCTCGCAAAGAAGAAGGTCTTCAGTCGTCCGGAGAAAGTCTCAACCACCTGACGGGACGTGCCGATCGCTCCACTCATGAGAGAGGCCTCCTTGCTGGATCCTTCAATTTCCGGACGGTGCCGTGGGTGCCGCGAACGGGGCCGACACGCCCCCGAAACCTGTTCCCGAATTCTCGAGGACGTCGCGGCCGGGCTTGGCCGCTTTGTCCAGCACGAACAGCGTCCGGCTCCGATTCGCCTGCTCCACCAGCCGCGGATTGTCCATCATCATCTGCGCATACTGGTACTGCAGCCACGATGAATAGCTCTGCACCACCGTGCCGTCGGGAAGCAGCGTCACACGGAGACGGTAGTAGCGATGAAGGTCTTTCGCGTCGTCGTAGCGGGCCTTCCAGACGGCGTCCGCCATGTTGTATTTCTTCGCCCAGCATTCCTCGATGACGAACAGCCGGGTCATCGGCTCGTGCCGCGTGTGCTTGAGAACGTTTAAACCCAGCTTGGGAGTGTGATTCTGGAACTGGTCGTAGTTTTCGCGCCCGATGTAGCCGTAGGGATGCAGCTCGCCGTAGGGCGGATGAGTCAGGTCGTAAAACTTCCCGCTCTCTGCCTCGGCGACGATGTGGATGCGCGAATCGAAAGCCGTCCACCCGCAGAACATGTCCCAGACGAGGAAGTACATGAGCGGATGCGACGACTTGCCTTCCTGAACCAGGTGACAGATGTTTCCGTACGTGAGCGCGCCGACATAAAAAATCATGAAGGCGACCACCAGAACGCGTTTCATGGAACCGGTCCTTCCGTGGCTTGGTTCACTAGAGATGCGGAGTTCGCAGACCCGCAGCCGCGCCCCTTCGGGCGCGTCCCGCCGAATTGTCGCGGGAATATCGGCGAACGCGCCGTTTCGGTCAAGAGGAATTGGAACGGCGGACGGATTGCAGGTGCACGACGCACTTTGCAGACGACCCCGACCGGCTTGGCCTGCGGGCGAAGGAGATTGTGCGGCCGGACATGGCTCGACTTGTTGTTCATTCTCCAGGACAGCCTGCGGCACATGGAGCGTGCCTGCGACTTTGTCGAGGCGGTTCGCGCTGCGGACAAGACCGCGCGCGGCTGGCAGAGCCGGTTTTCCACAAGCTGCTGATCGGACGCTACTTGCGCCGCCGCCGGCTGTCGGCGGCGGCGGCCGTCTTTCCAGCCCGGTTCGAAGCTGTGCGGGCGTCGCCTCTCCGACTGCACCTGTTGTACCGCCAATGCCGATAGGGATTGAACCTCCCACTCTTTACCTCTGGCGGCAGGTGGTGTGATGCAAACATTTCGCGACGGAATGTTTTTGATCCTTCAGGCGCGAGCTTTGCGGCGGCTGGCGATACCGGCCCTGCTGCTCTCTCTTTTCGCGACGCCTTTGACAGTCGGCCTCTACGCCCGCGACCGGGACAAACCCGAGAAAGAGGCCAAAGCCAGAGAAAAGGAAAAGCACCGGGATAAGTCCGATAAGCAATCGCGAAGCAAAGACAAAGACCGGGGCAAAGAGCAGGGCACAGTCGCCCGCAAGGAAGATGACGCGGCGCGTCTGGCCGGCAGCGACCTGGCCGCCGCACATCCTCTCACCCCGGTCCTGGAAACCGCCCGGGGCAGCCGGGACGCGATCCGGAAGATCCCCGGCTACACCTGCACGTTCATCAAGCAGGAGCAGTTCAAGAAGGGCCCGCCGCTGCGGCAGGTCATGACCCTCAAGTTTCGCCGCGAGCCATTCAGCGTGTACCTCAAGTACATCGAACCGCATGCCGGCCGCGAAGTGATTTATGTCGACGGCAGGAACAAGGGCAAGCTGCAGGTGCACGAGCCCTCTGGCCTGGCGTCGGTTGTCGGCACCATCTCCCTCTCTCCCACGGGCGGCGAGGCGATGAAGGAGAACCGCTATCCGGTGACGATGATCGGCATGGAAAAGGTGCTCGACACAGCCATCAGCGACTGGGAACTCGCGCTCAAACACCCGGAAGTGCAGGTTGAGAAATATCCGCAGGCGAAAGTCGGCGATTTCGAATGCAAGATGTTCGAAGTCGTTTACCCGCAGCCGCACGAGCCGTTCAAGTTTCACAAGGCCCGCGTCTACTTCGACAAGAAGACGCAACTGCCGGTCCGCACCGAGCAATACGGCTTTCCAGCCAAAGCCGGCGAGGAAGCCCCGCTGCTGGAAGAGTACACGTATGCTGACCTGAACATCGACGTCCCCATTGCGGACAGCGATTTCGACGTCAACAACGCGGCGTACGGGTTCAAGTAACCCGGCTCGCGCGCGGGTGCCTGTGGCTTACGCCGAAGGCGTTTCCCAAGATAGCCGACGGCGATCCGACTTTTGTCGGACGACCCTGGGCAAACGCTTGATCGAACCACAGATTTTTCCGCGCCATCCCACCGGTTCACCGCAGCGGGCGGATGAACTCGGCAATCGCCGGAACCTGTTCATGGTTGTTCTCACCCGCTTGCAGAGGATGGATGATTTCAACCGGGGGCGACTCCCAGCGCCGGAAACGATACCAGTCGTCGGCCACCCATTTTGCAGGTCGACGGGGATCCAGCAGATTCGCCGACCGCCGGCACGTCGAGAATGCCCGGCTTGGCGGGCCTGCCTTTGCTGCCCGGACAGGTGGCGAGACTCACGAGCCAGCGCGCGTAAAAAAAGCCCGCCCGGCTTCAGCGGGGGCTTTTTTGTAAATCTGCGTGAAGTGGAGGATAGGGGACTCGAACCCCTGACCTACAGACTGCCAGCCTGTCGCTCTCCCAACTGAGCTAATCCCCC
>JBLMWR010001014.1:0-2520 GCA_050257335.1 Deltaproteobacteria bacterium
CCAAACTGGCCGCCTACGCCGGCGCAGCCCCGGGCATCGACGCCACCGCAGTCGAAAAACTGGTGGGGGGCTGGAAGATGGAAACTACCTGGAAAATGCTTGATGCCGTCCGCGACGGTCAGGTCGCCACCGCGCTGGAATTCCTCGACAAGCTGCTCGTCGCGGGGGAATCCCCGATGAAGCTTCTGGGGGGAATCAATTACGTGTTCCGCCCCGTCGCCAGGGCGACCGAGCTGTCGCGGCAGGGACAGCCGCTAGCCGAAGCGCTCGCGGAAGCGGGGGTCAAACCCTTCAACGTGCAGCCGTTAATCCCCTACCTTAAACGGATCGGCCGCCCGTGTGCCGAGCGGATTCTGCAGTTCCTGCTCTCCGCCGACCTCGGTCTCAAAAGCTCGAGTGGCTACAGCGACCGGATGGTCCTGGAGCGGCTGCTGCTGCAACTGGCGGGAAAGGTGTGACCCGCGCCGCAGAGCGCCCCAGCGAGCCGGGCGATTTTTTCGCCCGGTGTCCGGTCCGAATCGGTTCGTGCCGCAAACCTCAGGGGGTGGCGCCCGCCGATTTCAGCAATTCCCGGCTGCGCAGCCACTTGACGCACAATTGCGTCCAGCTCGAGGGGAGCTTCTCGTTCTGCCGGACCCCGAAGTCGTGGTCGCCCGTGGCATAAATGTGCAATTCGGCCGGAACGCCGGCGCGCTTCAGGGCGAGGTACATGAACGCGCTGTGCTCCGCATCGCTGATCTTGTCGTCCGATGAATGCGCCAGAAAGATCGGGGGCGTATCGGCCGGGATGCGAATCCCCTGCGAGATCTCATCCTTGTCCTTCGCCTTCAGATACCCCGAATAGCAGAGCACGGCGAAATCGGGCCGGCAACTGGCTTCGTCGACGGCGTCGATCGATTCGTACGTCCGCTTTTGAAAACCGGTCGCCGCCGCCAATGCGAGGTGACCGCCCGCCGAGAAACCGACCATCCCGATCCGCTTCGGGTCGATTCCCCAGTCGGCGGCCCGGTTGCGGACGAGACTGACAGCGCGCTGGGCGTCGAGGAGCGGGCCGAGCGGCGGCTCCCCCTTGACATCGCCGGGGCGCCGCGGGCAGCGGTACTTGAGGATGATGCCGGTCATTCCCTGCGAATTCAGCCATGCCGCCACTTCCTCCCCTTCCAGCTCCCAGAACAGGTTGTGATAACCGCCGCCGGGGCAGATAATCATCGCCGTTCCCGTGTTCTTGTCTTTGGCCGGGCGGTAAATCGTCAGGGTCGGTTTCGTGACGTTCGTGATCAGCTTCGTCGGACCGGCGATTATGGCCGACTCATAAATCCGTGTCGTCTCCTGGCCTTCGATCCCGACGTCGCCCGGCGTTTTCCCAGGCCAGACATCGACGACCAGGGGTTCCGCCGCACGAGCCGCCAGGGTTGTTAAAAGGACGATGCCGAGGGAGAGAGAAACTGCTGTTCGGTTCACGGTGAGAACTCCCAACTGGACACGGCAGTGACTCACAAGATTATGATCGCTTCGGGCCCTTCGAAGCCACCGAAATCTGAAGAAAGGAAAGAGTTGACGTGACGGACCAATCGCCCGCTTCCCCGAACGAGAACCTCTCGCAAACCGATCGCGCCCAGCCGTTGTCGGGCGCCGCTCCCTATCGCGGGAACAAAACTGCGTACGACGAGCTGCTGCGTGCATGGCCGCTGCACGAAGGGAATCTGCCCCCTGCTCCCGAAGTGCCGTATTCGGGTCAGCACTGGGACTGGCGCGCAATCCATGCCCGGCCGCAGATCGACCCGACCGCCTGGGTCGCGCCGGGAGCGATCATCTATGGGCGCGTGCGGCTCAAGGCTCACAGCTCGACCTGGTTCGGCTGCGTGCTCCGCGGAGATCAGGAATACATCGAAGTCGGCGAGGAAACCAACATCCAGGACGGATCGATTCTTCACGTCGAACACGGCGGCTATCCCTGCATTCTGGGAAACCGCGTGACGCTGGGCCATTGCGCCATCGTCCACGGCTCGACGGTCGGTGATGGGGCGCTCATCGGCATTCGCGCCGCCGTTCTGAGCCGCTGCGTCATCGGCGAAGGAGCCCTGGTCGCCGCCGGGGCGGTTGTCCTCGAAGGAACCACGGTTCCACCGCACACGCTCTGGGCGGGCTGCCCGGCAAAGCAAATCCGGGAGCTGACCCCGGCCCAGCGCGAACGGCTCGCCGAAACCTACCGCCACTACGTCAACAACAGCATCGCCCATCAGGCCGCATTCGCCGACGACAGACTGCCGGGCCCCCTTACGGCGCGTTAACGGAGAAGAAGGGTGATCCGGCACCGGGTTTGGAATAGTGTCGGGCGTCCTTCCCGTTTCGATGCGAGATCGTTCGACCTCGAATGAATATCTATGTCTGTATAACGCCCAAAAATGCGCATGCGGCCCATCCGGCGGACGCGGCTTGCCGGAACCTGAAGCCGTGTGCAGGCTTGCGGAACGGCGACGGAGCTTCCCCGAAGCCTGTTTCCAGGTCGCGAAGAGTTGC
>JBLMWR010001015.1:0-3890 GCA_050257335.1 Deltaproteobacteria bacterium
GTCCCTCCGCCGTGCGCGGCGAATTCGGCGCGATCGACACCAGTGTCGCCGGCGTGCAGTTCGGCGAATTGTTTCCGTTGTCGGCCGCGCTGATGCACAAACTGGCCGTCGTCCGTTCGATCTCGCATCCCAACGCCAACCATGTCCAGGCGGCGCTCGCCGCCCAGACCGGGCATTCGCATCCCCGCAACCTGGAAGCGCTCGGTGATTTTCCCCCCTCCCCGAACGATTTTCCTCCGATCGGCGCGGTGCTCGACACGATTTGCCCCACGGCGGCGAACCTCCCCACATGGGTGCGGGTCGGCCCGCTGATGCGGCGCAACAACGGCACGGTGATCCACGGCCAGACGCCCGGCCTTCTCGGAGAACGCCACGCCAGCTTCGTCATCGACCAGCCGCTCCTTCCTGCCAACGTGCGGATCGACGCCGTGGCCCCCAACGCCGAGCTCACCGCGGTGCGCCTCTCGGCCCGTCGGGACCTGCTGATCCAGTTCGACGGCGAGCGCCGCCGGCTGGATGACACGACTGCTACCCGCAACTTCGACGCCTTCTACCAGAAGGCGTTCAGCCTGCTGGCGTCCGATGACACCCGCCGCGCATTCGAACTGCATCGCGAGAGTCCAGCGTTGCGGTCCCGATACGGCAAAACCGAGTTCGGCCAGCGGTGTCTTCTTGCGCGGAGGCTGGCCGAGGCCGGCGTGCCGATGGTCAACGTCAGCTACTGCCACACGCCCTCCGGCTCGTGGGATACGCACGGGCAGCATTTCAAGCAGACGAAACAGTCGCTGGCTCCGACCTTCGACGCGGCCTTCAGCGCCCTCATCCGCGATCTTGACGAGCGCGGGCTGCTGGCCGAGACGCTGGTCGTCGTCAACGCCGAGTTCGGCCGCACGCCCAAGATCAACAGCGCCGCGGGCCGCGATCACTGGCCGTGGGTCTACTCGCTGGTCGTCGCGGGCGCAGGGATCCGGCCCGGCACCGTCTACGGCGCTTCCGACAACTCAGCCGCCTACCCGACCGCCAATCCCCATGACCCCGCCGATTTCGTTGCCACCCTCTATCACCTGCTCGGCGTCCCCCCCGAAACCCAGATCCATGACGCCATCGGCCGCCCGCACACGGTCGTCATCGGCAAGTCGATCGAGGGGATTCTCGCGTAGCGGGAGCGGAGGCACTTTCCCGCAGGATGGGCTTCCAAGCCCATCCGTGATACTGTCTGGAGGCGCTCAGGTCCTGGATACCGTTGAATATACGGTCATGGCAACCCAGCCGTGAAATCCGGGACCGCGCAGCGCGGATTGATCTTATCAGAGGAGCAGTGTCGGTGAATGAGACGACATCCCGAGGCAACGTGCCAGAGACGCTCGGTCAGGCTCGAAAGCCCGACGTGCTGCGCGGCCGCGTGGCAGTCGTGACCGGCGGGGCGAGCGGGATCGGGCGCGCGACGGCGCTGTTGCTGGCCGCGAACGGCGCGCGGGTATTTGCCGGCGATTACGAACCCGTCCCCGAGAATGAGCCGGCGTTTGCCGAAGCGGGAATCGTGCAGTCGGTTTGCGACGTGCGCCGCGAAGATCAGGTGGAGGAACTGATCGGGCGCGCGGCACGCGAGGGAGCGCAACTCGACATCCTCGTCAACAGCGCGGGCGTTGGGCTGGTCAAACAGATTACCGAAGTGACGGAGGCGGAGTGGGATGCGTGCCTGGATACGAACCTCAAGGGGGCATTTCTGGTGTGCAAGCATGCCATCCGCCGCATGCGTGCCGGATCCGGCGGAGCAATCGTCAACATCGCCAGCAATGCGGGGCTGTTGCCGCGGGCGCACGATCCGGTCTATTCGGTGAGCAAGGCGGCACTGGTCGCCCTGACGAAGTGTCTCGCGCTGTGCCATGCGCGGGACCGGATCCGTGTGAACGCCGTGTGTCCCGGTCCGGTCGAGGCGACGCGGATGATGAACGCCGATCTCGACAAAGCTCCCGATCGCGCGGCAGCCGTACAGAACCTCATCGCCGCCAGCCCGCTCGCGAAAGCCCACGGGCGGATGATCACGCCTGCAGAAGTTGCCGAGGCGGTGCTGTACCTGGTCAGCGACGCATCAGTGATGGTGACGGGAACGGCCGTCGCCATCGACGGCGGCAAATCGCTCGGCGTTCCGCCGCGGTGATTTCCGCATCCTGTTCCCAAGCAGAGCTTGGAAACGACGGAAGGATGGCCCTGGGACCGACTGACAACTTGGGGACTCGCACGATCTCCGGTTCCGGTTCGACCCCTAAAACCCTCAAGGTCGTTCGATTCGCTATCCGATGAAAAGACTACCGGCATTGCCGATCCGGGATACGGCCATATTCTGACTTGAGTGGGCGATTTGGGGTCAGTTCCAGCCGTTCCCGGCCTCCGACTATGGAATCATTGCCGGCGGAGAAGGGGGCTACTTTGCAATTTTTGCAGATTCCGGATGCGGGCGGGGACGGACCGGCCGGGGGGCCGCGCAGCGCCCCGGCGCTGAGGTTGTGCGTTCCGCCGCTGCAGAGTTCAAGCGGTGAAGACGTCGCCCCGGCGCCGGCAACCGAAGCCGGCCCGGACGTGTATCCGCCCCAGGAACCATTACGCTCGAAAGTCGCTCGCTGGGCGAAGCGGGGCATCAGCATCTGGGAGCAAGAGGGTTGCCGCGCGGCAATCGGCTCTGCTCTCCGCAAAATCGCGGACCAGCACGGGACGGGATCATTCCATTGCGCTTCGTACGACGAGTGGGTCGCACGCAACGAGCCGGACGATAAGGCCCTGCGACTGCAGAGGCGGACGACCTTTCCTCTTCAGCCCCGGATCAGCCTTGTGACGCCGACCTGTAACACGCCCCTCCCTTTTCTGGAGGCGATGCTGCAATCGGTGCTGCGGCAGACGTACGCGAACTGGGAATTGTGCATCGCCGACGGGGGGAGCGAAGGCGAAGGGTTGCGCGCGTTTCTGGACGCCTATGTGCAATCCGACTCGCGAATCAAAGTCCGCTATCTGGGCACAAACCGCGGGATCGCGGAGAATTCAAACGAAGCGATTTCGCTTGCCACGGGAGATTATGTCGCCTTTCTCGATCACGATGACACGCTGGCCCCCTTCGCTCTGCACGAGATTGTGCGGGCCGTCAATCGCCATCCCGGCGCCGACTTCATGTATTCGGACGAGGACAAAATCGACGCCGTCGAGGGGCGCCGCCGGGACCCTCATTTCAAGCCCGCCTGGTCGCCCGACCTGCTTCGCGCGTGCAACTACATCACGCACCTGACGGTTGCGAGCCGGGGGCTCCTGGATCGGGTCGGCTTCTTCCGGCCCGGCTTCGAGGGCTCGCAGGACTACGACTTGATTCTGCGGGCCACCGAAAAAGCCCGGTGCATCGTTCATATCGCTCACGTTCTCTACCACTGGCGAATGCACGAAGGATCGGTGTCGTCGGCTTGCGAGGCCAAGCTCTATGCATACGAATCGGCGCGGAACGCGCTCCGCGAGCACCTCACACGGCGCCGGCTCGCCGGTTCGGTGCGTCATGGCAAGTCGCTGGGGTTCTACCAGACCACGTACGAACTGCCCCGCCGGCCTCTGGTCTCGATCATTATTTGCAATCGGGACCAGGTCGATGCACTGCGGCGCTGCCTGCGCTCGATCTGGCGCTCCGACTACTCGCCGTGCGAAGTCATCATCGTCGACTGCCATTCCCGGGATCCGCGGACGTACGCCTACTATGCGACTCTGGCGCGGCTCGCCAATGTCACAGTGGTGAAATTCTCCGGCGATTTCAATTACGCGGCGGCGGTCAATTTCGGAGTCGGCCGGTCCCGGGGTGAAGTCATCCTCCAGTTGGCTAACGACACTGAGGCAATCAATATCGACTGGCTTGAAAG
>JBLMWR010001016.1:0-3280 GCA_050257335.1 Deltaproteobacteria bacterium
GGCCGCAGAGACAGCACCGCTGGTGGTTCGTCGGCCATTACGACGCGATCCGCCACACGGCCGACCGGCTGGCGTTCGAACTCGAAGGGAACGGGCTGAAAGTCGAGACCGCGCCGACGCAGACGAAAAAGGCCGTACCGCGAAGCGCCCCCAAACCGACCCGCGCGGCGGCGTTGTTTGCCGAGCTGGCGACGAAGCACTTTCCCGAGCTGGCGGAAAGAATTCCGGCGTTCGCCGAGCTGCAGAATCTCGTGGGGCTGGCGGTGGCGGGGGTTCTGGTGCGGCAACAGGCTGAGGTACTGCCCGAGAACAACGCGGCGGCCTCCGGCGCTGAAACTGCCGTGGAGGACGCGCCGGCGGGGCGGTATCGGCCCGTCCATTTTCTGAATGAAAAACGCTGCCCGATCGCCTGTTTCGACGCGCCCAAACGATGCCCGCCGCTGGCGAACGCCCGCCATGTGAAAGATCAATTCTGGATGTTTTCCGTCAGCGGCGGTGTGGAAATCAATCCCGAGTCGCTCGTCTGCGGCGAAAGGCTGAAACCGGCCATCGGCGAAAAGCTTGCGCAGGCTCGCACGACGAGCGTCGCACAGCGGAACAACCCTCGCTGGTGGTGGGACTGACGCGCGTGTACCAGGCCCGCGGGCCGCGTCCGTAGGTCCCTCACACAGGCCGCACAGCGGCCGGCTTGTGTCGGCGGGCGTACAGAACGATTGCCGGAATCGATCGCAAAATCGCTATTTCTTCACCGTCTCCAGACCAAACGTCGCCGTCAGGCATTTGAGGGCGTCTTCGCCGCGCGCCAGGTCGACGACGGTCGAGATGCGGACTTCGCTGGTGCTGATCATCTGCACGTTGACGTTCGCGTCGGCGAGGGCGCGGAACATTTTCTCGCCGACCCCGGTGTGGGTCCGCAGCCCGATCCCCAGCACCGACAGCTTGGCGATGTCGCGGTCGTGGCTGAGATCGGCGGTGCTCCACTGGGCGATCACCTGGGCCGTCGCCGCCAGGCTCTGTCCCAGGGCCTCGCGCGGCACGGTGAAGGAAATGTGCGAATGCCCGCTCTGGCTGACGTTCTGCACGATCATATCGACCACGATGCCGGCTCTGGCATTGGCGGAAAACACGGCCGCGGCGACTCCCGGGACGTCGGGCAGGTTGCGCAGTGTCACGAGCGACTGTGTGCGGTCCAGCTCGACTTCGCTGACGACGATGTCTTCCATGTTCGCCAGACGGCTCACCACATCCCGTTCCCGTTCTTCGCGGGCCTTTTCCGATTCCTCGTCCTCGTCGGGCTGCGCAATGCCAACCGGGGGCGGAGCCGGCTGCTCGCGATCGAGCCCGAAGCCCCCATGCACGGCCCGCAGCGCGGCCTCGGCCTGGTTGCGGTCGACGAGGACCGAAATCTTGATGTCGCTGGTGGTGATCATGCCGATGTTGACCCCCGCGGCGGCCAGCGTCGCGAACATCTGGGCGGCGACCCCGGTGTGGGTCGTCATGCCGCTCCCCACCACCGACACCTTCGACAGGTTCGTCCCGTGCTTGACCTTGCCTGCTCCCAGCGTCTGCACGGCCTCTTCGGCCGCGGACAGGGTCTCGGCAAGCTCTTCCTGCTGGACGGTAAACGAAACGTTTGCGACGCCGCGGGCCCCCACGTTCTGGACGACCATGTCGATGGGGATCTTGCGTTCGGCCATCTTGGAAAAGATGAGGCTCATCACGCCGGGCCGGTCGGGAATGTCCCACAGGCTGACGCGCGCCTCGTTCTTCGCCAGCGCCGCGCCGGTGACGACGTTGTCGTCGGTGCCGTCGGGGGCGATCAGGGTTCCTTCGCCGTCGGAATATGACGGCCGCACAAGAACCGGCACGCGGTATTTCTTGGCGAACTCGATCGACCGCGAGTGCATGACCCCCGCGCCCAGACTGGCCAGTTCGAGCAGGTCGTCGTACGAAATCCGCGGAATTTTGCGCGCCTCGGGAACGAGCCGTGGATCGGTCGTGAAGACTCCCTCGACGTCGGTGTAGATTTCGCAGACGCCCGCCTTGAGGACGGCGGCCAGGGCTACGGCGGTCGTATCGCTTCCCCCGCGCCCCAGCGTCGTGATGTTGAACTCGTCGTCGATTCCCTGGAAACCGGCGGCAATGACGATCTCGCCGGCTTCCAGCGCCTGGCGCATGCGGCCGGTGGAGATCGAACGGATGCGGGCCTTGGTGTACGTCGAATCGGTGACGATGCCGATCTGCGCGCCGGTCATGCTGATGGCCTGCTCGCCGAGTTTCTGGACGGCCATCGCCAGGAGGGCCACCGATTCCTGCTCGCCGGTGGAGAGGAGCATGTCCATCTCGCGGGCCGGGGGGGCGTCGGTAATCGCGTGGGCCAGCTCGATCAGCTCGTCGGTCTTCAGGCCGCGGGCGCTGACGACGACGACCACCTGATTGCCGGCCCGTTTGGCGTTGACCGCCCGCTGTGCTGCGGCGAGGATCTTCTCCGGCGTCGCCACGCTGGTTCCGCCGAACTTCTGCACGACAATCGACACGACGTACGCCGCCTTTCCAGAACAAGTCCCGAAAATTCAAGAACAGACAAGATAGCAGCCGCCGCGCCAAAATGGCAAATGTCAGCCCCTGCAGGCACACGAGCCGCGTCTCGCGGGTACGCCCGCGGCACGCGGACGCCTGAATTTGCCATTTGCCGATTCGCCGATCCTGCTAAAATCCCCCCGTGAAAATCCGCAGCCGCTTCCTGACGAAATTCGCCGGCTGGCTGGTCGCCGTCATCTTCGGAGCGCTCAGCCGTACTCTTCGCCTGCGCGGCCTGGTCGAAACGGGCTACACCGACTGCTCGATCGAAACCCGCCGCGGCTATATCTACGCCCTCTGGCACGACGCCATTCTGATTCCTCTGGCGCGGCAGGCGCTGGAGCGCCCGCACGTCGCCGCCCTCGTCAGCCGCCACCAGGACGGGGCGTATCTCGCCGAGTTCATGCACCACATCGGAGTCCGCTCGATCCGCGGCTCGACTGCCCGCGGAGGCGATCAGGCGCTCCGCGAGCTGATGCGGCTTAGTGGCGACTGGCACATCTTCATCACCCCCGACGGACCGCGCGGACCGCATCACGTCGTGAAACCGGGCCTGGTCTACCTGGCCTCGCGCACCGGCCGGCCCGTCATCCCCATGGTCTCGCATTTCGGCAGCGCCTGGCAGATCCGCGGAAGCTGGACGGGGCTCCTCGTCCCCAGGCCCTTCAGCCGCGGCTGGTACCTGATCGGCGCGCCGCTG
>JBLMWR010001017.1:0-10011 GCA_050257335.1 Deltaproteobacteria bacterium
GCCAAGCTGTGTCGCCCCGACGGGCGACAGCTCGGGAAACCCGCGCACGTATCGCTGCCCGAGTTCTTCGAAGGCCTTGTTCATTGCAGGCTCCCCCGATCCGTCCGGCAGAAAACAGCAGGTCGTCAGCAGCAGTGCCAGGTGGACCGTCATGAATGCGTCTCCGGCGCCAGCCCCAGGCTCATGGCGTTGGCCTGCATGGCGGCGATGCAGAAGGCGATGTGTTCGTCGAGATCGACGCCGAAATCGGCGGCGCCACGGGTGATGTCGTCGCGATTGACATTGGCCGCGAATGACGCCTGCTTGAGCTTCTTGCGGACGCTCTTCGGTTCCAGGCCCTCCAGCCGGTTCGGCCGGACGAGTGCACAGGCGGTGATGAACCCGCACAGTTCGTCGCAGGCGTACAGCACCTTGTCGAGGCGCGAGACGCGCGGACAATCGGTGAGATAGTCGGCGTGCGACTTGATCGCGTAGATCACGTCGTCGGGATAGCCGCGGGCCTTGAGGATCGCCGATCCCTGGAGCGGATGATCGGGCGCGTTCGGCCAGCGCTCGTAGTCGAAATCGTGGAGCAGCCCGACCGAGCCCCACTTCTCTTCGTCTTCGCCGAACGTGCGGGCATAAGCCCGCATCGCCGCCTCGACCGCCAGCATGTGGCGGACCAGGTTTTCATTTTTGGTATATTCCCGCACGAGGCTCAAATCGTCGTCGCGGCTCATTTCGGCTCCCGCGGCTCGGGGCGCTCGTCCGTCGTTTGCTCCACGCTTCTTTGGATCAGGATGGGGAGTACAACTGAGCCGAGCCCGAAAACAATGAGGAGAACCAGACCCCACTCATTCTCCGTCCTCCCCCCGCTGAATCGCAACAGCCAAGCGCCGAACGCGGCGAGTAATGCACAACCTGCAAATACAACGTACGGGTTCCTGCGGACAGCTTTCTTCACGGCCACTCCATAAAAAAGAGGATGAGCACGTGCGTCTGCCGTCAGCATGCAGTGAACCAGCTTTCCTTTTGCGTGTAGTCCCGCAGCAACCTCACATCATCGGCGCAGCTTACGACAATTCAAACCGGTTCAAATGCACGTCGCCGATCGCGTCCCCAACAACTGCAATATCGCTGACCTGCCAGCCGGGGGCCTGGATTGAGATCTCGAGCATCTGTTTCGATGGAATCAGCCCTGCCGGCAGCGGAATCTGCCAGAGCGTTCCGGGACTCGCCGCGAGCAAATCGTCGCGAATTGGAACGGACGATCCCGAGAGCGACAGCTTGACGCCGGCCAGCGATCGTGGACCGGCCAGGTGCAGCACGAGCCAGCCATAGTCGAAATGTCCGAGAAAGACCCCCTTGTACTTCGCCGTCGCCGACTGCTCACCCAGCGCACGGTGCCGGCCCGGATCGTCGCCCGACGGCTCGCCGAATGCCGAGAGTTGCCAGTGCTTTTCGCTGTCGGGGTTTCCGAGGGCCACGGCGATGAAACGGTTTCCCCGCTCCCGCAACATCCGCGTGAAGGGGCGCACCTGCTCGATAACCGTGCGGGGGGATGGAGCCGGTTTCGGCTCGGGGCGCGAAATTCCACCGAGAAGTTTGGCGATCGGCTCGCCGAGCGCCACCGGAAACGGGCGGTCCTGTCTGTCACGGATGAGGGTCTCGGGGTCGATCCCGAGGAGGTGATAAACCGTGGCGGCGATGTCGTCCTGAGTCACCTTGTCGCTGACCGGGTACGCGGCCTTTTCGTCCGTCGCCCCGAAGACCTGCCCGCCGGGAACGCCTCCCCCGGCCATGACGACCGAATTGCACGGCCCCCAATGGTCGCGTCCCGCGTTGGCGTTGACGTTCGGCGTGCGGCCGAATTCGCTGTTCCAAATCACCAGCGTTTCGTCGAGCATTCCGGAAGCGGCGAGGTCTTCCAGCAGCGCGGCAATCGGGCGATCGACCGACGGCATCAGCCGGTTCTTCAACTCTTCGAAATTCCGCCCGTGTGTGTCCCACGTCGAATCGACGGTTTTCTTCTCGCGATGCCAGTAAACGGTGACGAGCTTCACCCCCGCCTCGGCAAGCCGCCGCGCCAGGAGCACGCTTTGCCCGAAAGTGTGCCAGCCGTAGCGGGCGCGGACCGCCGGCGTTTCGGCGGCCAGGTCAAAGGCCCGCCGCGCTTCGGGTGCCAGCACCATATCCAGCGCTTGCCGGTAGAAGGCGTCCATCGACTGTACGATCGCCGAGCGGTCGGCCAGCCGCGCGGCCTGTTCGATCTGCGACAACAGGTTCCGCCGCTCGACCATCCTGGGCGTGGCGATCTCCGCCGGCAACCGAAGCGCCTCGATCTTGAAATCGGGCCGGTCGGGGTGCTCGCTGATCTGAAACGGATCGTACGTCTTCCCCAGAAACCCACCCCCCTGGCCGGGAGTGATCGCACCGTTCGTGGTGGCGATGATCTCGGGAAGGGCCACAAACGTCGGCATTCCCCGCTGGTTCGGACGCAGCTTGGTCAGCACCGAGCCGATGTGCGGAAAATCGGTGTCGCGGGCGCCAAAGCTTTCGGCCTTCAGCTCATGCCGGCGGCCGGTCAGACTCGCGTGCGCGCCGGTCGAGTGGTTGTTGTCGTCCTGCCCGACCGAGCGGATGATCGCCAGCTTGTGGGCGTGCCGGGCGATCAGCGGAAAATGCTCGCTGATGTGGATCCCCGGCACATTCGTGGCGATCGGCAGGAACTCGCCGCGGCTGGCCTCGGGACCGTGGGGTTTCAGGTCCCATGTGTCCTGATGAGCCGGCCCGCCCCACATGAAGAGCAGGATGACCCGTTTGGCCCGCCCGAAGGTTCCACCCCCGGTTTCATTGGCGCCGGTCTTTGACTGCAAAAGCTGCGGCAGCGCAAGGCCGATCGTCCCCAGCGCACCCACCTGCAGCGCCTCGCGGCGCGTCAGCCCGTCGCAAAAGCGAACACCCGAGTTGTCGGCGAGAAGATTGAGCATCGGCCGGACCAGTGAGGCAGGGACCACGGGAGGATGGATTATAGCACAGATCCGGCGGAAATCGACGCCTGAGTTCGTAGTCCCGCCTTCAGGCGGTGGCGTGCTTCCCCCGCCTGAGGGCGGTACTATGAACGCTTCGAGCACTGACTTCATTCTTTGATGACGAGGCCTGAGATGCACAATTCCTGCCATGCGCTGTTGATGCTCGTTGCCGTCCTTGTGCCAGCGGGTTTCCTGGCCGCCGCCGACACCCGATCGACTGAGACCTGCAAGCGGATCAAGGCCCACATCGACGCGGTGCCGGCGATCGACACCCACGATCATCTGTGGCCGTTCGACCGGCTGCCGGCATATACCCAGACGAAGGCCGGGAAACAGGTCAATCTCGCCGGGCTGTGGCGCAACAGTTACCTTCCCGGGTACAACCCGATGACCCCCTGGCAGGAGAATGACGACTTCGACTCGTGGTGGGCCCGCGGCAAGAATGACTTCAAGAACGTGCGGGCCTTGAGCTTCTACCGCTACCAGTTGCCCGCCTTCCAGGATCTGTACGGCGTCGATTTCGACCGGATCACCGACGCCCAGGCGAAACAGCTCAACGACCGCATCGTCGCCAACTACAAAGACCAGCGATGGATCTACGAAGTCGTCACCGAACGGGCCAATATCGAGCTGATGTTCAACGACACCTACTGGGACTGCCACGGCTTCACGCAGTCGTACCCGTGGGAAGTGGTGGTCTTCAATGTCACGCGCCTCGTCCGCGGCTTTCACCCCTCAGAATATGAGAATCGCGGCCCCTGGGCGGGGGACGACCCGTACGCCTTTGCGAAAAAGCACGGCCTGCCGACCGATACGCTCGACGACTACCTGGCGGTGCTCAACCGGCTCTTCCTCGAAGCGAAAGACAAGGGGATCGTGTGCCTCAAGTGCACGCTGGCCTACGCCCGGACGCTGCGGTTCGAAAACGTCGCCCGGGAAAAGGCCGAGGCGGCGTTCGGCAAACGCCAGTCGCAGCTCACGCCCGAGCAGATCAAGGATTTCGAAGACTTCATCGTATGGAGGCTGTGCGAGCTGAGCGCGAAATACGAGCTGCCGTTTCAGATCCACACGGGACAGGCGCGCATCCAGGGGTCGAACCCCATGAATCTGGTCGACCTGATCGAAGCCAACCCGAAGACGAAGTTCATCCTCTTCCACGGCGGGTTTCCCTGGGTGGGGGAAACGGCCGTGATCGCCCAGAAGAACTGGCGGCATGTCTGGATCGATTCGGTGTGGCTGCCGGAACTGAGCTATTCAACCGCCAGGCGCGCCTTTCACGAATGGCTCGATGCGTTCCCTTCCAATCGCCTGATGTGGGGAGGCGACTGCAATCACGCCGAGGGAATTTACGGCGCCACCGAATTCCATCGCCGGTGCCTGGCGGAAGTGCTCGCCGAAAAGGTGATGGCAGGGGACCTGCCCGAAGAGCACGCCATCACGATCGGCCGGCAGGTCATGCGCGAGAACGCCCTGGAGCTTTTTCCCCAGCTCAAAGACCGGTTGTGGAAGCACAAAGGACTAAAGCTCGTGCCGGCGGCGCAGAAGTAAAACGGTCACGCTGTAAGATTGACACCTCGTACGTCGGGCTTACAGCCTGACCGCAATCGGCCCACGCTGACCACAACGGAGGGCAGGCCAGCGCTTTCGGCGCGGTCAATGGCATCTGCCGCTTCGGGAAAGCCGGTGCACTCCCGTGTCGCTTCTGTTGGCCTGGCATCCGGAAGAAACGCCTGAGGCCACAATGCTGTCAGGCTGTAAACCTGACGTCCTGTGTTACGCCTGCAAGCCGAAATCCGGCGGCTGACGATCGAGGCTCGGCGGGGCGGAGAGCATGTCAAGCAAGGTTCTTGCCGCGCTTTCTGCAAACTCCGCGTCGTTGATGTGCAGGTCGAACTCGCGCACGGGAACGCGGCCGCACGTGGCGCGGATGCCGGCGAAGAGGGCGGCGCGGGCTGCCGGGGAGTCGAACGGCTGGCCCGCGCGGTCGATGGCCGAGACCCCCTGGCGCGCAAGGACAATCGCGGTCGGGCCGGTGGCGGCGGCGGCCTTGCGGCCGATTTCTTCGCCCAGCCGGCGGTTCTCGTCGACCGTCGTCCGCATCAGCGTGACCGTGGCGTTGTGGCGGTAAAAATGGCGGTCTTTGAAGTTGTCGGGAATCGTGTCCGGAGGGCCGAAATTCACCATGTCGAGCGCGCCGACGGAGATCACTTGAGGAACGCCCCGTTTCCCCGCGGCGGTCAAACGGTCGGGGCCGGCGGTCAGAATCCCGCCGACAAGTTCGTCAGCCAGCTCCGTCGTGGTGATGTCGAGCACGCCGGCGATGAGGCCCTCGGCGATCAGCGACTCCATCGCCTGCCCGCCGTTTCCCGTGGCGTGAAAGACAAGCACTTCATAGCCGGCCGCTTCCAGGACCTCGCGAGCCCGCATGACGCAGGGGGTGGTGACGCCGAACATGCTGGCGGCGATCAGGGGCTTCTCGGCATCTGGAATTTCGGATTTCGGATTTGGGATTTCGGATTGGGAGGTGAAGTTTTTCACGAGTACCATGCCGGCGAGGGCGCGCGCGGCTTCGGTGAGGATCAGTCGGCTGATGCGGTTGATGCCGAGGATATCGACGACGGCGTTGAGCATCAGGATGTCTTTGTCGCCGACCCAGTGCCGGACTTGCCCGGAGGCCAGTGTGCTGACCATCAGTTTGGGGATGCCGATCGGCAGCGCGCGCATGGCGGCGGTAGTGATCGTCGTTCCCGCCGAGCCCCCCAGCCCCAGAACGCCCGAAACGCGTCCTCCGCCATGCAGCCGCGCCATGATGGCCGCCGCGCCCCTGGCCGCGTTCGTGACGGCAACTCCGCGGTCTCCCAGGCGGAGCATATCAGCCAGCGACGTGCCGGCGGCCGCATAGACTTCTTCGCGGGTGATGTCGGCCCGAATCGCCGGCGTCCCCTGGCAGCCCGCGTCGATGACCAGCGCCGGCACGCCGAGCGCGGCCAGTTGGTCGCGCACGAAGCCCGCCTCGACTCCCTTGGTGTCGAGCGTGGCGATCAGATAGACGGACATCGACGGATCCCTGGAAGATGGCGGAAGGCAAAACGAATCGAACCGCGGATAGCGCGGCTACGCGCGGATGGGCGAGTTCGTCTCGTTCGTATTTATCCGCGCGCATCCGCGGTTTGTCTTCGTCGGCATCCTCCGCGGTTCGGCTGTTGCAGGACGCGTCATTCCGTCGAGATTGACTCACGCCGTGCCGGCGCTCGCGTGGGTCGCCTCCGCTTCTTCGCGCTCGAACTGGGCGCGGCTGCGGGCGAGGAGCTGCTCCCACGACATCCCCTGCCGGGCGCAGATGTGCATGATGTCGGCCATGATGTCGGTCAGGGCGCCGGCGGGAGGTTCTCCCGCCAGGCCCTCCCCCAGCCACGTGTAATGCCGCGAACGAATTACCTGATCGACGTGCCGATCCCAATGGGCGCGACTCCGGGCGGACATGGTGTCACCTTCCAGTTGAATGGAACCGAGATCTGATGCCATCGGATGCACAGAACGTGCAATCCAGAGATGCTCGCTTGATTGTACCCGATCCCGGGAGAAATCCAACCGAGATTGGCAAAATCACGAACGCCGGGACTTTCCGGGAGCGGCCGTCAATCGCCCAGCCGATACGTAGCGTAGGCGGCTTCGCAGGGATTTCCGCGGGAGACGTGCAGGAGTCCCAGATCGGGCTCGGCGATCAGGGAGGCGACCGTGCGGCCGCTGCTGGGGAGCACGGGGTCATCTGGGCCGGAATGCGGGTGGCGGCAGATGCCTGTCGGGTATCCCTCATGATCGCTGAGGAATTTCTTGAGATCGTCGACCGTCAGTCGGCCGAGGCGGCTCTGGAGAAGTTCCTGCATGCGGCGCAGCCGGGGGAATGAATCGGGGAGACTGCGGGCGAAATTCTCGGCACAGGCGTGCGCCCCGCAGACATAGTGATTGGAATGCGCGAGAAACCCGAGGCCGTCGTCAGGCACTTCGTGCGGGCCGTCCGCCGTCAACTCGACGTCGGCGATCGCGCCGGCGCCGTCGCAGAGGACGTAATTTCCATTGGAACAGACCGGGACCTCGCGCAGCAGCCGGCGGACGTCGGCGAGGTTCCGCTGTTCGAGCATCATCCGCTTGAGCGGGTAATGCGACAGGGCAAATCTCCACGCCGGACCGCCCCCGAGCGCGTTCGCGAAATGGGCAACGCCGTGCTCGTTCATGCCGTGGTAGCCGATCATCCCGCCGAACGTCCACATCAGAATTCGCGGCCCGCGCTCCGGAACCAGCCGCAGGACGTAGGCATAGTCCATCAGCTCGGCGGGGGTGTCGCTGTTCTGACCGATGAGCGTCCCGCCGTTGGCCGTGTTTTCGCGGCGGACCACGAACGTCGTGCACGCCTCGTCGGTCACTCCCGCCAGCTCGCCGCGAAGCTGCGCGGCGAGCGCATCGAGCGGATGCAGTCCGGCCCCCTCGGCCAAGCCGGCCACTTCTTCCAGCAGGTGCGGGCAATACCGCCGGAAGAGCGGTTCAAAACGTTCCGCCCGTCTCCGCAGCGACGCGCGCGAGAGCTGGAGAGAGGCCTGCAGGTAGTCAAGGAACCGGCAAATGCGGTCCTTCGCCTGCTCGCCATGCATTCGCCCCAACTCCCGCGGCGAACCCGCGGCGTGGAACAATGGATATGTTTCTGCGGACATCGCGGAAAAATTCAAACCCAGTGGACGCGAAACTGCCATCGCCTCGGCACCGGATTATGAATTTAACCTGGCGCGGACAGGAATCCGTCAGATTCCACTATTTAATCAAAGTGACATCTGCGAGGGAACCGACGCGGCGTCGAACGGGTTGCTGCGAATCCCTCCCGCCCACTCGATGAAGCCGTGGACCAGCTGAGCGCGCGTCGGCCCTCCCTCGCGCCTGAGCTTCGGAAAGAATCGAATCCGCTTGCCGACCACACGAGGTTCCTTGAAGGTGATAATGATGTGGTGCGGCATCCCCACGACTCGACGAGCGCGAAGATGGCCAAGGCGCTCATCGTAAGCGGATAGAGGTATTTGTGAGATATTGTGTACGCCGAAGATAGGCGGTAACGCGCATTCATTTCACACCGCGGTGCCCGTTATTCGTCGATCGACAATATCTATTTCTTCGATTCTCGCTTCAACGCCCGGCCGGCGAGGGCACCCGTCGGGGATTCGTTCCACACCGCCGGTTGGCCGTTCACGAAGACGTATTTCATGCCGCGCGAGTAACGGTGGGGGTCGTCGAAGGCGGCTTCGTCGCGAATTCTTTCCGGATCGAAGACGACGAGGTCGGCGAAACTGGTCGCGCGAAGATAGCCCCGTTCGGGGAGCCGCAAAATGTCGGCCGGGAGCCCCGTGCAACTGCGAATCGCCTGCGTCAGCTCCAGCGTCTTTTCGTGCACCGCGTAATGGCCGATCTTGCGGCTGAATGTTCCGTAGCTGCGGGGGTGCGGGCGGTCGCCGCCGGGGAGGTAGGCCCGGCCGTCGGAGGCGGTGGCGACCCAGGGAAGCGTCATGACGTAGCGCACGTCATCTTCACTCATGCTGAAGTTGACAATCGCCGCGCCGCCGCCCCGGGTGATTTCGAGGACGACCTCGACCGGCGCGACCTTCTCGGCCTGAGCGATCTCGGCGATCGACTTCCCAGCCCAGTGCGGTTTGGGAGCATACCGGGCGATCTTGATTCGTGCGCCGTCGTCGCATTTCTGAACGGCGTCGAGGATCGCCTCGCGGATGCGGGGCGACTTTTCCGGATCGTCGAGCCGCGCAATCAGTTCCTTCTGCCCTCCGGCCCGCGCCCAGGTGGGAATGACTGTGGCTTCGAGCGACGTGCTCGAGGCAATGTAGGGGTACTGGTCGGCAGTGACTGTTTCTCTTTTCTGGCGGGCATCCTCGATCATCTCGGCCGCCCGCCGGATGAGTCCCCAGGCGTCGCGACCGCTCGATTTGAAGTGCGAGATATGCACGGGAATCTTCGCCTGCCGCCCGATTTCCAGCGCTTCGTTTACCGCCGCGAGAAGCTGGGCGTCCTCGTTGCGGATGTGGCTGGCGTAGAGGCCCCCCTCCTCACCGACGACTCGGGCGATTTCGACCAACTCGGCGGTGTCGGCGAACGAGCTGGGGACGTAGATCAGGCCGGTGGACATGCCCCAGGCCCCTTCCTGCATGGCGCGGCGGGCCAGGTCCTTCATCTTGGCGATCTCTTCCGGCGTGGCCGGCCGCTGAACGCTCCCCAGCACCACGTCGCGGAGGTTGCCATGAGGGATGAGGTGTGCCACGTTTGTCCCCGCCCCGGCGGCGTCGATTTTGCGGTAATACTCGGCGACTTCGACCGGCCCCGAGCCGCAGTTGCCGGTGACGACCGTCGTGCAACCCTGCGTCACGAAGTTCACGTTGGCCCGCGTCAGACGATCGACGACCTGGCCGTCGCTGTGGTTGTGCAGGTCGATGAATCCGGGAGCCACGACCATTCCCCGGCAATCGACTTCGAGCCCGACGCGTCCCGTCTCGAACTTGCCGACGGCGATGATCCGGTCCCCCTTGACCGCCACATCGCCGACAACCGGCGCCGCCCCGCTGCCGTCGTGCAGCATTCCCCCGCGGAGCACCAGGTCGGCATCGACTGGCTCGGCGCGAAGCGGGACTGCCAGGCTCAGGAACGCGAGAAGGATTGCCGGAATAAGAGCGAGTCGAATGTTCATGGTACAGCTCTGGAATCGTGGACGAGAAATCCGCGTAACACAGCGTAACATGTTTGTTGCAACCGAACAAAAGACAACCGCCGATCATGATTCGCCCTTCGAATATGTGCGGATAAATCCGAAACGGTTGAGCTGAGCTCGCCAGCCCGGGGAATGCGTTTTTTTGAACCGCCGAGAACGCCGCGGACGCGGAGAAAAGACGAAGGCAAGAAACGAATCGGCGAGGAGGACCGAAGGAAAAGTTTTTTCCTGCTTTCCTTACTT
>JBLMWR010001018.1:0-4328 GCA_050257335.1 Deltaproteobacteria bacterium
GCCCTCCCGCCAATAGATAAGTTCCAGCGACAGCAACTCGTCCAGAACGTTTTTCGTGAAGAAATCGTCCTCCGAAGGCGTCCCGCCAATCGCCAGCATCGCGTCGTGTTGGGCCTGTGTAAGCCACATGGCTGAATCCTCCGTCACGGTTCGTCGGTTCGACAATTTTTAGCTGCCAGAGTGATTCCGTCATCAGGGTGTTCCTGATGCGCCACGATAAGTGTCCAGAACCGCGACCGTTTACCGTGGGAATTCGCAGGAAAAGCACCAAAACTTTTCATCGGTCCAGCCGTGAAAAGTTGGCACTTCTAGGGGGTAGGAATTCTGCGATTTCCCTTACGGAAGATGAACTTAGGGGAAAATCGGCAGTTCCGTAAAAGCTGGCCTCAACGGCGACAGAAACGGAGAGCGGCTGGGAGCAATGAGCCCGGGACCGTTGGATTGGTAGGCGAGCCTTCCCTGCTCAGTTCAGGTCTTGTTTCGACTCCGGTCCCTGAGTCTGTATCCCGATGAACGGGTCGAGGTCTGCCAACCGAAAGCGGACCTGGCGACCGACGTTCACGACCCTCAGCTCTTCCTTGGCCCTCAACCTGTCGATGGTCCTGACGGGCACCTTCAACCGTTCAGCCACTTCTTTCTTCGTCAACAACGTCTCAGACATATTCCAGCACTCCAGTACTTCTACTTCGTCGCCACCACTCAGCAATACGCCGACGTCGAAATGACAACTGACAGAGATGGTACGCCATGAGCTGCCAGCGCTGGCCACCGCGGGCCATGCCTTTTCTCTTCTAATCCGGCGAACTCTCGTCCGGTCACGATTCAATAAAGATGGCGGCAAATCGTCAGGTCTCGCCAAAATTCTGTACAGTCGGTGTACAGCCAGGCCCTTTCACGAGGCCTGCGGTTCTGGCATAATCCGTTTGACGCAAACACGTTGGAGAGGTGGCAGAGTGGTCGATTGCACCGGTCTTGAAAACCGGAGTGGACGCAAGTCTACCGTGGGTTCGAATCCCACCCTCTCCGTTTTGAGGCTATTCTGCTGCGAGGGAGAGCAGGGGCGAGCACCATGGTGAGCTCCCTCACCCACTGTCGACCCCACCGGAGGACTTCTGTCTCTCGCTCTCCGGAATGCCTGATTTTCGTGGCCGCGGAGTGATTGCGCTCGCAGTATCGCATGCAGTCGGGTGCGCGTTCTGGCCTTCACATAAGATCTGCGCACGGGCTTGGAAGCCCATGCTACGAAGCGCCGTACTTACGCCCGCAAGCAAACGGACCCCGAGTCCGCCGGGTCACTGTGCGACCCGGCTGCATTCGCGATCGACGGTGATCGTGTCAACAGGGTGAAAGCGGTCGAGCCAGGAAGTGTCGACGACGAGGGCGGGGTGTTTGTACTGCGATTCGGCGGGGCCGCCGCGCTGGCGCTCGGCGTGCAGGAATTCGGCCCAGGCGCCCCCCGCCAGCCGCACCAGTCGCGGGGCGTCGATATAGCGGTCGTTGCGTTTGCCGGCGTACATTACGTTCTGGCGGACCAGCTCGCGATCGACGATTTCGAGAAAGCTGCGGGCGGTCGCGGCATCTTCGATCGCGGGCCGCTCCACCAGCAGGGCATAATGCGGGAGGTCACCCTCGCGGCGCACGGCGACCGCGGTGAAACAGTCGACTCGCAGCTTCAGCTCGCGGGCCGCCGTCTCGACGGCCTGCGCCACCTGGTGCCCGCTCACCTTTTCCCCTTCCATATCGGCGCACTGACCGGCCTTGTGCAGAAATTCGAGGACCGGAGCCTGGCCGACATACCCCTGGCAGCGGACCACGTCGCCGATGTCGTAGCGATACAAACCGCTGGAAGTGGTCATCAGCAGGAAATATTCGCCACCGGGCTCCAGCTCGTGGCATTCGAGGACGGTGGGCACGGCGGACTCCATCTCGCGGACGGGGATGAACTCATAATAATTGCCGTCGATCGCCAGCACCCCTTCGGGCCGGTTGTCATGCAGCGGGATGGTGTGCCGCCCTTCGGTCGAAACCAGCCCCAGATCGCGCGCCGGCGTCGATCCGTAATATCGGTGGAGCTCGCGGGACTGGTACCCGATCGTCCCTCCCAGCCAGCAGCAGATGAGCGAGAGGGGCCAGTAATCTTTCGGGTACAGCGCGCCGGTCTGTTCGACGATGCGTTCGAGCTGCCGGGCCCGTTCCGGCCGGCGGACGCCGATCGTCCGCTGGTGTCGATTCCGAAATTCCGGCGGCAGGTCGAGGTCGTTGCGCAACGTGCCGTCGTGCAGGTCGCGGATCAGACTCTCGCGGTGCTCGTTTCCCGTCGTCGCCAGGCGCAGCAGGTTGGCGGGAGTAATGGCGCAGATGAACCCCACCGGGTCGACGACCGCAAACCGCAGCATGGTGTAGTATTTGGCGGTCGGATCGCCGACGTCGCACAGCTCGAATGGGACGGCGTAAAACGACTTGAGCACCGGGTTCTGATAACGGATGGCGACCGAGCTGATCATGCCGATGGACAGGCCGCTGGGAGAACGGCCCAGATTCGCGGGTCCGATGATTTGAAGGAGTCTGGTGCCGATCATCTCCGCATGTTCGACGATCGCTTTGACCCCCCAGATCTCCCAGGATCTTCGGTACTCGCTGAGCCAGGCGCGGGTCACCGGGTTGAGCTTGGGGCGGCCGGTGGTGCCCGTCGTCGTGCCGAACATAAGCACCTCTTCGTGCGCGGGGAACATCGCCTCCAGCCGCCCCTGGCTCACTTCCTCGATGTAGGGGGCGAAATAGTCGTATTGCGCGATGGGGAGCTGGCGGCGGAAGTCGTCGAGCGATTTGATCCGGGCGAAGCCGTGCTTGCGTCCGAAGCTGCTGTCGGCGCAGCGTCGCAGTTTTTCGAAGAGGTGCATCCGCTGCCGCGCATGGGCGCGGTGCAGCAGGGCCTCGAAGCGCCGCAGCTTCCGGCGATAATACGGAATCGCAACTCCCTTCGCCGCCGCGGTGCAGGCCTTCCGAACCAATCCTTGCCAGAACAACATGCGCGTTAGACCTCCGAAACTTGCGCATCCCGGACGCCGGTGGAGGCCATGTCGATGACGTCGACCGGCTTCATCCGCTCAATCCACGTTGCGTCGCGGACGATTCCCGGGTGCTTGTATTGAATGTCGTCAGTATGCCGGCGTTCGACCTCGGCCCTGACGTAGCTGGTCCAGGCGCCGGTTGGAATCCGGAACAGTCGGGGCGCCCCCAGCACGCCGTCGCGCCGTCGCGCCGAGTACAGGAAATTGAGGTCCATCAGCCGGCGATCGAGCCCCTCCAGAAAGCGGCGCGCTGTCTGCCGGTCGGAAACGTCCGCCTGCTCGATCAGGACCGCATAACAGGGGAGTTCGCGATTTGGACGCCAGGGAACGGCGGTCAGGTAGCCGAGTTTGAGGCCCAGTTCTCTGGCCGCTTCGCCGGCGGCGTCGAGAAGCTGATGTTCGGTGACCTTTTCTCCCTCCAGATCGCCGCACTGGTCCCTTTTTTGAAGAAACTCGAGCCGCGGCGCCTGTCCCACGAACCCGTGGCAGCGAACGATGTCGCCGATGTTGAACCGATAATAGCCGGCCGAAGTCGTCATCAGCATGCAATAGTCGTTGCCTGCTTCCAATTCGTGACCTTCGAGCGCGGTCGGGCTGGCGGAATCCATCTCGGCAACAGGGACGAATTCGTAGAATCCGGAAATGATGGAGAGCACCCCCTCGGGCTTGCCATCCCCGAGCGGGATCGTGTGTCTCCCTTCACTCGAAACGAGCCCCATGTCGCGCAGAGGAACGTCGCCGAAAGACTCATGCAGGTATCGCGCCTGAAACCCGGCGGTCCCCCCCAGCCAGCACGCGATAACCGGCGAGCGCCAGTAATCCTTCGGGAGCAGCCGACCGGTCGCGTTGATGATCCGTTCCAGCTCGCTGGCCCGTGTCGGGTCGGGTCGGCCGATGCGGGAAGCCAGTTTTTCGCGAATCGGAGAAGCAACGTCAAAATCGGCCGAGAGCGTTCCGTCGTGAATGTCGCGGATCAGGCTCTGCCGATGCTCGTCGCCGAGCTCGACGAGCCGCAGCAGCGTCCCCGGGTTCATCAGGACGATGAGGCTGATATTCTCGGGGACGCCCAGACGGAGCGTCGTGTAGTAGCGCGCGACCGGATCGCGAATGTCGCTGACTTCATAAGGAATCGCGTAAAAGGGGCGAACCACGGGGTGCTGGTACCGCGCTCCCAGAGTGCTGATCATGCTGATGGGAATTCCACCTTCGGTCTGCCCCATGTTCCAGGTGCCGACCATCTGCAGAATCTTTCCTCCC
>JBLMWR010001019.1:0-5789 GCA_050257335.1 Deltaproteobacteria bacterium
GGCCACCCGGCTGCAACGCCGATCAGCACGACCGACATCAGAAACCCGAACAGCAGTTCCAGCCCCCAGAGAATTCCCAGCAGCGCCGCGCCGACGCCTCCGGGGATTCGTCCGATCCAGCCCCCCAGAACGCACAAAGCCCAGAGGATCCCCACGCCGACCAGAGGCATGAGGGGAGCAGAGAGATACCCGAAGAATCGCGACGCCGAAAACACCAGTGCCCGGCGGATGCCGATCTGCTGATCGCGGGCAAACTGCACGGCGGCCATGCGGCAGATGGCCCCGCCGAAAATGGACCAGACGACGAGGCCCCAGAGCGACCGGGTGACGGCATCGGCGAGCTGGGCCGGGGTTGCGCCGCCCCGAAACAAGACCGAAGCCGGCTCGACGAATTGGCGAAAGGGGAGCAGAACGACCTGCCAGTTCGAAGTGATCCGCCTGAGCGTCCGGTCAGGATGGCAAATCGCCTCGCGCAGCTCGAAAGGGCCGTCTCCCCCGAGCGAAAGGTCGGAGCCCAGCGACTCCTGCCAGGGCCAGGTCGCGCGCAGCGCGCCCGATTCATTGGCCCGGCCGAAAGGGAGCCGGTCGCAAACCAGCCCGCCTGTCGAGACCAGCATCAGCGCCGCGCCGGCCAGAATCATCTTGCGGATGTCGACGGCGATCCAGAAGGCGCGTGTCAGATGCAGCCACGGAAGAAGCCGGCGATATTGCAGGTTGTAAAGCTCGACCGGGTTGTCGGCCATGCGGATTGCTCTCGTCGCGAATAATGAGGAACGGCAAGCGGCCCGGCCCGTCCCCGAATGATAACCTGCCCCGACCGCGAACGGCGGCGGCATTATAACGCTTGTCGCCCCGGTAGTTCCATAATGCGCCGGGCGGCGGGGAACTGCACGACGAACTTCTCAGGTCGTCAGCACGGCTGAGGACAGCCTGAGAAGGCGGTCCTGCCAGGTACCCGTCAGCCGCTGGCTGGCGACGACTTTGCCGCCGCGCCACTCACGCGCGTACGGTGCCATTGCGGCGGCTGCGGCAGTGGATGGGCGGGGGGCAGTGAGGCCAGAAACTTGTCGAGCGCCCGGTGAAACTTTTCGGGCCACAGGTCGTTATGGTCGCCTCCTGGATGGACGACGAACCGCTTCGGCTCATTAGCGGCGGCGTACAGTCGTTTCCCCAGAGACAGCGGAATCGTGCCGTCCTTGTCGCCATGAACCTGCAGCAGGGGACCGTGGTAGCGACCGATCTTGGCGAGCGAATCCAGCCGATTGTGCATGAGCAGTCGCGCGGGCATCAGGGGAAACTGATGCGCAGCGACGTCCGGTAGCGACGTGAACGTACTGGCCAGCACGAGACCCCGGGTGCCGTCGTTAGCGGCCAGATCGACCATCACCCCGCCCCCCAGCGACTGGCCCAGCAGCACTACGTCTTTCTCGGCGATCTTCTCGCGCCGTGCGAGCCAGCGCCGCGCGGCGCGGGCGTCCTCGAGGATGCCCGCCTCGTCCGGCTCGCCGTCGCTTTTGCCGTAGCCGCGATAGTCAAAGATCATCACCGAGACGCGATGGCGGTCATGCAGGACGTCGAGCGTATCGGCGTATTGCGTGAGGTTTCCGGCATTGCCGTGGGCGAAAAGAACAACGGCCGCCGGCTTCTCGTGCGCCAGATACCAGCCGTTCAGCCGGGTGCCGTCGTCGGTCTCGAACCAGACATCTTCGAACCTGGTTCCTGCGGGAGCCCAGTTTCCTTCCGGATAGCGTGCCGGCAGATAGATGTGCGTCTGTTCGAATCGGGATAGCGACGACTGGCTTCCCGCATGGAATGGCGAAGCGCAGCCCGCGAGCGGCAAGGCCGCGGTCAGAAACAACGGAATTCGCAGCAACAGTTTGCGCACGGTGCGGGCTGCCCGAAAAGGAAACGAGCGGGGCTCGTCAGGCAGGAAAATCGACGGGGGTGTGCGGCGGGGTGAGGGACAGCGGTCTCGATACGCCTTCGGCGGGTTTGTGTCAAGAGCAATTCCAATGGACCGCGCGGCCGGGCAGCCTGCACGTTCGCCATCCTGCCAAGCGCACGGCGCGCCTTTCCGACGACCCCTGCCGGCTGATGCGGCAGGTGAACATGATTTTCCGTAGATCCGGCAGCATCCCGCGCCGCACGCCGACAGCAAGTCCAAGGCCGCCATGTTCGAGCCCCACCACGCCGATTGCCGTCACCGAATTCATTCGACAATCAGCCGACCGTGCGTTACAAACGAGCGCCTGACGGCCGGGATGCAGGTCGAGTTTTTCCAATTCAGTTGCCACCACGAGGAGACGTCATGGATCTGCTGACCACGATTTCGGGTTCACTGATGGAGGGCTTCCTCCCCGCCGGCTGGGACCTCAAAAAAATCGACGCCTGCGTCGATCCCGATCCGCGGTCGATTGCGAAGCGGCAGAAATGGTGGCACCGCGGCTTCGAGCCCGTCCCCTGCGCATCGTACGCCGATTTCGACACAATGATGGGGCACGAGATCGCTCTCGCGATCCGCTGCAGCCGCGAGGCAGGAGAGAAATCAATCCTGATCCTGCCGGTCGGCCCCATGGGGATGTACCGCTGGGCGGTCTACTTCCTCACCCAATGGGGTATTCCCTGCGACCATGTCTCGGGGTTCAATATGGACGAGTGGAGCGACGCGAAAGGAAACACGTTGCCCCCGACGAATCCCGGGGCGTTTCAATACGCGATGCAGCAGGCTTTTTACGGACCGCTGGGAAAGCTGACCGTGCCGGTGAAACAGCGGCATTTCGCCACGAAGAAAGCGTTGCCGACTTACGCCGATCGGATCGGCGAACTGCGTGCCGCGGGGGGAAAGCTGACGGTGATCTTCGGGATCGGGCGGGTGTGCCACATCGCCTTCTGGGAGCCGCACTTTGCCGGCGAGTTCGCATCGGAAGCCGAATGGAAGCGCGAGACGCATCGCCTGGGGGCCCGGCTGCACCCGCTGACGATCGAACAGAACGCCATCACGAGCTTCAAGAGCCGCACGACGCTCGTTCCGGCATTCGCGAATACCATCGGCCCCGGGCTGTATCTGAAGGCCGACCGGATCATCGGCGGCGCCGACGGGACGCTGGGGCGCGGGATGATGTGGCAGGGGTTGAGCCTGTGGATGACGTTGCGGCACGAGCCCAGCCCGTGGATTCCTTCGACGTACATGCCGACGCAGCCGGGGCGGCTGTTTTTCCTGGAGGAACTTGCCGGGCCGCTGGCGGCGGAGTGTAATTGACTCCTGGGGACCTTTGAGAATCGGTCAAGTTTCAGGCCGATCCGGCGAATAAGAAATAATAAAAGAGATTGCTCCGGCGGTGCTGAAGCGCGCCGCGGACCTGCCGGGCGCTGCCGGCGGGCTTGTTCGCGCCGTGATGTCTCTGAAGGACGCGCATCATGTCCTGGATTCTGGTTGCCGCAATCCTGGCCGGGCCCTCAGTACCGGCGGTTGCGCAGCTCACGCCGCGGCAGGCCTTCACTCAGTTCGCCGGCGAACTGCAGACGGGCAGTCTCATCATCAGCCAGGGAGATTGTCTGGCGGTCAAGATTTATTCCGCGAGCGCGTACACGCACGTTGCGGCGGTCGTCGTCCACGACGGCGAAGCTTCGGTGTACGACGCTACGGGCGGGGCAGGGGTGCGGAAGCAGTCGTTACGCGACTACTTCGTCTGCCAGGGGAACCACACCCTGCACTTCTTTCACCCCTGCCGGCCATTTTCGGAAAAGCGGGCGCAGTGCTTCGAGCAGCACCTGGAAAGCCAGCTCGGCCGCCCCTATGCGATCCTTCATCACCTGACCGGAGAGCGCGCCGCGGGGCTGCATTGTTCCGAATACGTCACCGACGCGCTGATCGCGGCCGGGACGGTGCGCGCCAGACAACCGTCCCGCGTTTCGCCCGCCACGCTCGTCGAAGGGATCCTCAAGGCCGACCTGTACCGGCAGGAAGGAACGGTGCAGCCCGTACCCGATTCGCCGGAACGGCCGGCATCTGGGGGGTGGTGCGCCCGGCTCTGGTTCGACACGAGACAGTGCACGCGCGCCTGCTGCGGCAAACTGCGGGGCTGGTTCTTCTGCAAATAAAGCCGCAGGTGTTCGACCGCAATTCACCCGCCGCCGTTGTGCCGCGCCTGCGGTTTCGCGCCCCGCCCCTTCGCGCGCTCCCGCACATTATTCGACGCCCCCGGGTTTCCCCTTCTGCTCCCGAATCAGCTTCACGAGCACGTCATCGAGCTCGCGCAGGCCTTCGTCAGGGTTGATCTTGTAGAATCCGGCATGGAAATGGGCGATCTTGCCGTCCGGTCCGATAACAACCCAGAGCGGCAGTTTCGCGCCGTACCTGGTCGGATCGCCGAACCGCGCGAGCAGCTTGCCATCGTCGATGGCGATCGGGTAACTGAGATTCATGAAGTTCTTGAGTTTCTGGATCGACTTGAGGGCCGCCGGGGCGGACTGCGCCTCTCCGCTGCGGGCATCAACCGCCACGCCGTACACCTGCACTCCCAGCTTGCGGCGCTTGCCGTACAGGAAATCCAGGTACCCCACCTGGCCGTAGGGCTCGACGAGCGGTTCTCCCTGATACTCCCAGAAGTGCAGGACGGCGATCTTGTCCAGCAGCGCTTCCGAAGAAACTTCGGTCTTATCGGCGAGCTTGAGCGCGAATTTTGGCGCCGGCTTGCCGACGAATTTTTCGGCGAGTTTTGCGACTTCGTCGGTGCGCTGCAACTGGGCCTTGAGATCCTTGTTGATCGCGGAGACCAGCGCGCTGAAGGGGGTGTCGGCCGATTCCTTTTGCAGTTGCGGCAGCGCGTCACCGGCGACCTTGAGCTGCGCCTCGGAAAGCTCGGGACGCGATTCGTTTTCACCCCTCTGCAGATCACTCTGCAGTTTGAGCAGCGCGGGGAGCACGAGGGCGTCGTGCGCGAGCTGATCGGCATCGAGAGGCTTCATCGAATCGAGTTGCATCGTCAACACGTGCTCGTCTCCCTGTCCGACGAAGACCCGCTCGTCCAGACCGACGACCAGCGGCGATTCAACGTCAATGGCGAGCGTGCGCTTGCGTCCAAAGCCGGTCGAAGCCTGTACTTGCCAGCAGTTGCGTTTCTGTATTTTCTGCGTCCGCAAGACCTCCCACGCTTCCTTGCCCTCGTTCCATTTCGCCCCTGCCTTGAGCATCCCCGCAAAAGCCGGGACAGGGAGGGGCAGGGGGATGACCAGCGGGTTCCCCTCGTATTCGTACAACAGCCGGATGGCGCCCCCCGACTGTGGTTTCAATTCCCGGTCGAGGGCCAACACCCCGAACCGTTCGGGCCATGCCCAACCCCCTCCCCCGCGCTCGTTCAGATGAAAAGCAATTCGGCGGGCCCCCTCAGGCTCGCGGATGACGAGGCAATAGAGGTTGAAGCGCTTGACCGCCGTATCATCCGCGGCGCGGCCAGCCTTGGCGAGCGCGCCGGTGTAACGCAGTTCCACCGCGGCGTCGTCGTCGAATGGACCAGCCAGAAACGGAACGGCCAGAAGCGAGAGCAGGGCGGAGCTCATCGGGAGAACGTCCTCGGCAGGCGTACAGGAAGGATCAGGCGGCGGGCAACAGACAATCAGCCGGAAGGCGCTAACTGCGGAAAGGCCGCAGGGCAAGGTGCTCTATCCTACCAGAGACGACGCACGATGCCTACCGATCCGCCCGGTTGTAGCCG
Organism: Deltaproteobacteria bacterium; assembly: GCA_050257335.1. GTDB lineage: Bacteria > Planctomycetota > Planctomycetia > Planctomycetales > Planctomycetaceae > JACQFH01. The sequence continues at coordinate 5,715 of JBLMWR010001019.1, forward strand.
GGTCGCCGGGTCGCACCGTGACTTGGCGGTCTGTGCTCGCAGTTTCTGACCAGGGTACGAGCTGCACTTGCAGTT
>JBLMWR010001020.1:0-3427 GCA_050257335.1 Deltaproteobacteria bacterium
ATGTGCCAGTTCACCTCGTTCGTATTTATCCGCGGCCATCCGCGACATCCGCGGTTCTTCTTCGTCCTTTCCCAGATTGACAATTTGCGCGGCACGCAAAGAGATAGACGGTTAGTATTACGAACGACTGAAAAGCGGGAGGAGCCGCTCTCCATCCGATTCCGTCGTACCGCGGTCCGCATCACGAATCGCGCGAATTGCCATTCCTAGTGCTTTGTCAAAGATAAAAGTTAGGTTGTAGCCACGCTCGCCAGAGCGTGGGAAAGCATCGAATACAGACTCATGCCCCACGCTCTGGCGAGCGTGGCTACCCGAAAATCAAGGTGTGACAAAGCACTAGGTGGTTCATCTCTCCATGCAACCGCACGAGCGCCCCGGGAACTCAGAGTGCTGTGTTCAAATCGTTGCGCTTCTCTCGGCGGCCTCGAGGTTCTCAGTGGTCAAATTGCTTTTTTCTAAAATTCTCATTTTTCCCAAAATTCCAGATTGACTGCGCTCTGATAAGATGGGTAGTTTGGAATAGACGGGTTATATCATGCAATCATGAGGTATCGACAATGAGAATCAGCACCCTGTTTCAAACGCCCCCTTCAAAACGCGCGTCGCGAGAACTGCTGGCCTTTGCCGCCTGTGGACTGGCCGCATTCGCCGTCCAATTCACTTCCCCCGACAATCTTCGGGCTGCCGAAGAGGAGCAGGCCAAGGCCCCCGCCATCGTCATTCGCCCTGCCAACTTCGACCCAGCCGACGAACTGGCCTACACGCGCGAGCGAGGCGAGCTGAAATCCGGGTCGGTGGCCAATGGAAAGATCTGGAATCAGCCGGCTGAAGATTCACGAGCGGCTGTCTCCGGTGAAGCTCCGGCTCCTGCGGAAGCAGCGGGCCCGGGCGCGCCGGTCTCAGCCGCTTCCGGAACCTTCGTGCCGCGCATGACGTATGCCGAGGCCTATGCGCAGATCCCCTTCAGCCGTACCGAGTACGAGGCCAATCCCAGCTACCGTCACGATGCGGCGCTGGAGCTGATGTTCGGAGCGATGCGGCCGACGTACATCGCGCGGACGACCACGCCGTATTTCTCGCGCTATCCCGACATGTTCCGGTATCGCTTCCCGGTCTTTCCCTACTCGGCCTCGCTGGGGAACGGTGAGTCGAACCTGAACATGTGGTGGCGAACAAGCCTGATCGCGTACTGACTGCGGGCCATTCGCGATGAGGATTCACGGAAACGCCGGGGGGCAATGCCCACCGGCGTTTCTGTTGGTCGCAGTTCCCCCTTCCGCTCGCAGTACCGCCTGCAGGCGGCATGATCCGCGTGCAGCGACACAACCGGCGGGAATTGTTAGGGTCATGCGCGCGAACTGCGCGGCTCTGGAACTTCGCCGTGGATGACCGGCCATGTCTGTGGACGATATCGCCTGCGCGACTCTCGCGGGGTACTGTCTGATCTTCGCCGGGATCGCGCTGTGGCGCGCCTTGCACTGCCCGCAGGGGTGGCGGCTGTGGCTGCTGTACGTGATCGACAGCCTGTATTGCCGGCTGGCTTTTCACTGGCGGGCCAACCGCCGCTGCCCCTTTCTCGACGAGCGCTCGGCGATCATTATCGCCAATCACCGCAGCCCGCTGGATCCTCTGCTGATCTGGGTCGGAATGACCAACCGCCGGCCACCGGAATGCCTGACGGCGAAGGAGTATTTCGGCATCCGGGGGTTGCAATTCATTTTCGAAGCGACGCGCGCCATTCCGGTGGCGCGGCAGGGAAAGGACATGGCCGCCACGCGCGAAGCGCTGCGGCGGCTGAAAGAGGGACATTACCTCGGGGTTTTTCCCGAAGGGCGGATCAACACCGGTCCCGGGCTGTTGCCGGGCGACCCGGGCATTGCCTGGCTGGCCCTCCATTCGCAGGCTCCCGTCTACCCGGTGTTCATCCACAACGCACCGCAGGCCGACAGCATGGTCAGCCCCTTTTACACCTTCACGCGGGTCCGGATCAGCTACGGCGATCGGGTCGATCTCTCGGCGTACTACGGCCGCCGCCTGACTGCGGAACTGCTGCAGGAAGTCACGGACCTGCTCATGTCCCGACTCGGCGCCCTGGGAGGTCTGGGGCCGGCGCTGGACGTCCGTCCCGACGACGAGCCGCCGGCGACCGTGCTGCGCATGTCGAATGCAGGGTGAGTTCGATCCGGCGGTGAGTCGTGCACGAACCACGAGAGAGCACCACAGCAGATTGTTTTTCAAGATGCGCGCGCCGCGCGCGTCTTTCAAGGAAAGAAGCTACTGGAGCCGCTTCAGCGACAGAAACTCCACGGGGAGATTCGTCGCTCCCTCCAGCGCAACATCCGCCAGCGCTTCTCCCAGCACGGTAGTAAACTTGAAGCCGTGCCCCGAAAATCCCGCCCCTACCGCGACGTTCTCCCACTGCGGATGGCGGTCGATGTAAAAATGGCTGTCGGGAGTCCTGGTATACATGCACACCGAATGCCGGGCAGGAGTCGGCGCGATGGCCGGCAGGTGAAGGCGCAGGAATTCGCCCAGCCGGGCGAGATCCCCCGGGTGCTGCGTGCGGTCGACTGCCAGCGGGTCGGCGACGTCGTCCCCGCCGGTGTGCTCGGCCACCTTGATCGTTCGGCCGTCGATGCGCGGGAACCCGTAGAACTGACCCGCTGCCGTCTCGAAAAAGAACGTCGGCGTGCCGGCGGCGACCTCGTACTCGGCGCCGGCGTTGAACCAGAACACCGGCTTGCGGACGACCCGCAGCAGCTTTCCCCAGACGGCCGGGGAGTCGGGCCCGGCGCACGCCTTCAGCACCTCGCCGGCCCATGGACCGGCGGTGATGATCAGGCTGGTGGCGGTGTATTCGCCTTTGTCGGTTTTCACCAGCACGCCTCGGCCGTCCGACTCCCAGGCGGCGACCCTTTCATTCGTGTGCACGACGGCACCGTGCCGGACGGCGGCTTCGACATGCGCGGCGACGCAGTTCTCGACTTCAAGATACCCTGCCTGCGGCTCGAACACGATCTCGAAATCGTCGTCGAACTGGAAACCTGAAAAGCGCCTCCGCGCCGCCCGAGCGGAAAGCCGTTCGATTGGCAGACTGTGCCGCTCGGCCGCCAGGACCGTCCCCCGAACCGATTCGCACGCGGGAGCCCCGGCGATGAACAACCCCACCGGATGCAGCAGCCGGCGTTTCGTCTCGCGCTCCAGCTCGTGCCACAGGTCGTACGCGCGATGCAGGAGCGGCACATAATCGGGGTGCTCGAAGTACGCCTTGCGGATGATCCGTGTTTCGCCGTGCGAACTTCCCCGATCATGCGCCACGGAAAAGCGCTCGATCCCCAGAGCTCGGACGCCGCGGCGCGCCACGTGATACAGCGCTCCGCTGCCGAAGCCGCCAACGCCGAGGACGATGCAGTCGTAGGATTCTCGC
>JBLMWR010001021.1:0-2988 GCA_050257335.1 Deltaproteobacteria bacterium
CTACACGGCGTCACTTGCGCTACGACGGGTCGAAAAGTACAGGAGAACGCCCCCTCGTTGCCTGCCGATGGTCGAAGCCGGGTCGGGTCAGCGAATCAATTGGGCCGTTGCCGGATCCTCCGCGACCGAGTCGCCGTTCCCGATCGTGGAACCGGTGCAGCGAGTTAAACCAGCCCTGCTTCGAGGATCATACTGAGCTTCGAACGGCCCCACTCGATAAGGTCCTTCGCGTCAGCCAACACCCGGTCATCGAGGTTCTCTCCCGGCAGATTTTCGTCCCGCACTCGTGGCGCGCCAGGTACAGCACCAGATCCCGCGGCAGGCCAGCCATGTCCCGCAGGCGGGAATACGTCTGGCTCAGATTCGGGACGGTCCACCTTTTCTCGGCTCGGGACAGAAAAATCGGGCCGGCTCGAGGCGTCGTGCATGAATCAACGGGGCACGACGGACGCGGGGCGTCAGTTTCCAAAGAGTGACATGGCGGCGGCATACTCCGTCTGCTCGTAGTCCGATTTGGAGTCGATCGGGGACAAACGTGCCGTCCGAAACGTCTGATTTACTGTTCGGTTCGGACGCGAAGCCAGGACAGCGTCCCGGCTCAAAGCGGGATTCAATCCCCCGCGAAGGTTACGAGGCGGTTCTTCTGGGGATCCCACAGCTTGAGCCGAAGGCAGCGATAGATTTCCACCGGGCGCAGGTTCGTCGTGACGGGCGACTGGAGTTCCTCAATCGCCGCCATCGCCTCAGGCAGCCGGTAGAACGGAATACGCGCGTTGACGTGATGGACGTGGTGGTAACCGATGTTGCCGGTGAACCAGCGCATCACCGGCCCCATGCTCAAGTAGCTCGACGACCGGAGGCCCGCGAAGGCGTAGTCCCACTCGCCGGCGGGCTTGATCTCGAAGCTGGGAAAGTTGTGCTGTGCATAGAACAGATATGCCGCGAGCGCGGCGGCGAGCGGCATCGGGATCAGGCACGCAAAGACGAGCACGCCGGGGGCTGCGATCGCCAGGAGAGTGATCAGGCCCGCGTGCAGCACGAGCGCCAGGCCCCCGTCCCAATGCTCCCTGGGCCTCACCAGAAAGGGCCGCAGGCACATCCCGTAGATAAACAGGCTGAAGTAGCCCAGAAGCATGGTCACGGGGTGGCGGGCGACAGCATACCGGAAGCGCTCCAGCCGCGAGGCCTGATCGTAAGCCGCCGTCGTCATCAATGGATACGAACCGATGTTGGCCACCAGGAACCGGCCGTTGTTCTTGTGGTGATGGTTGTGCGAGCGTTTCCAGATGCTCGACGGTGTGAGCACCCAGAGCCCGTAAGCCAGCATGATGAGGTCGGCCAGCCTCGAATCCCGGAGGATCGTGCCGTGCTGATGGTCATGGTAGATGACGAACATCCGCACGAAGACCAGCCCCGCGAGAATGCTGGCTGTGGCACGCATGAGGAAGTGCACGTCGAGGCAAGTGATCGCCAGGAGGCCCGCCAGGATCGCGAGAGTTGACCAGAGATGCCACCAACTTCGTCGACGATCTTCCTGGGCAAACCGCTTCGTAACGCTTGACAACTCCTTCGATGTGAGCATGTCCGAACATTCCCCCGAACATCGTTCGGCTGTCGCGAGCTGAACACCGATGGTTGTCTCGCAGTTTTCGGACTTTGTGTCAATAAGGAGTCGTGTCGCCGAACCAAAAGCCAAGGCGATCGCCGCGCGAATCGAGCGCAGGGCTCACGGCGAACGGACGTACCGGCTCGTCGGATGGCCGTCCGCCACATTCACCACGCCTCCGCCGCCTCCTCGCCGCCCGCCACTTCCGCGACGTCGCGGCCGGGCTTCGGGAGCGGGAGGGCGGCCGGGGGGGCGATGGCGGCGGACGGGAGGTGACCTGTCACCGCCAACAGGTTTGCCCAGCCGGCTAGCGGCATAGCCGACTGGCCTTTGGAGGCACCGGCCGAAGTTTGCATTCATTCGACGCTTTCCGTAGCATAACGTCGCCGTCCGGCGGTCGTCATTTTCAATCTCCCGGCTTTGCCTGCCATGCCGTCGCTCACGCCAATTCTGATTGCCGCCGGGGTCTTGTTCGCGGGTCTGGCACTGCTGGTGTTCTTTATCGTTTTCGTGAAGTATTTCAATTTGTGGCTGCAGGCGTTCGTGACGCGGGCCAACGTGAGCATGATCTCGTTGATTGCCATGTCGTTTCGCAAAGTCAATGCGCGGGTCATCGTCGAGTCGAAGATCATGTCGGTGCAAGCCGGCTTGCCAAACGTCTCGACCCAGGCGTTTGAAGCCCTTTTTCTCGCCCAGGGAAACGTCCGCAGGGTCGTGCAGGCCCTGATCGTCGCCCATCGCGCCAAACTTGACCTCGACTGGGAAACGGCGACCGCCATCGACCTTGCCGGACGCAACGTCCTCGAAGCCGTGCAAACCAGCGTGAATCCCAAGGTAATCGATTGTCCCGACCCACGCCGCAGTGCCCGGACGACTCTCGACGGCATTGCCAAGAACGGCATTCAGCTCAAGGCCCGTGCTCGCGTCACCGTCCGCACCAACCTCTCGCAGTTGATCGGCGGAGCGACCGAAGAAACGATCATTGCCCGCGTCGGTGAGGGGATCGTCTCGGCGATCGGGTCATGCGACAGCCATAAGATGATCTTGGCCAATCCCATGAGGATCGCCAAGGCCGTGCTGGATAAAAGCCTCGATTCACAAACGGCATTCGAAATCGTCTCGATCGACATCGCCGACATCGAGGTGGGAGACAACGTCGGCGCCCGGTTGCAGGCCGACCAAGCCGAAGCCGACGTCCGCGTTGCACGGGCTCACGCCGAAGAGCGTCGCGCCCGTGCCGTCGCGCAGGAGCAGGAGATGAAGGCCCTCACCGCCGAGAACCGGGCGAAGGTGGTTCTGGCCGAGGCCGCAGTACCGTTGGCGATTGCTGAGGCGTACAGGATGGGCCGACTGCGAGCTGCGGCGACGTAATTGCAAGGGGG
>JBLMWR010001022.1:0-6632 GCA_050257335.1 Deltaproteobacteria bacterium
GACGATTAGGGGATTGGCTTTTTGACAATCGATCCTCTATGCTCGATGTGTCGCCCTCCCCTTGCGGGAGTCTGCCCCATTTCAGGTCCCGTTTCGTGTCGCCGCCGTGTTTCTATTGAACCTCTTTCGCGGCTTTCTGGCGCAGAGCTTCGCGAGCCCTGCGCTCTTGTGGGGCCTGGCGCTCGGGGCGGCCCCCGTCATCATCCACCTGCTCAATAAGCGCAAGTACCGCGAGACGAGCTGGGCCGCCATGCGGTTTCTGCTCGAGGCCGTCCGCAAGAACTCGCGGCGGATGCGCATCGAGCACCTCATCCTTCTGGCGGTGCGGACCCTGATTCTGATGCTTTTGGTGATGGCCCTCGCCGAGCCCGTCGGCAGGCGCCTGGGAGCCTTCTTTCAGCCGCGGCAGCCCACGCACCGGATCATCGTCATCGATGCCTCGCTGAGCATGGGCCTGGCGGCCCGCGAAGAGACGCTCTTCGCCCGGGCCAAAGACGCGGCCCGCGCCATCGTGGAACAGGGCCGTCCGGGGGACGTCTTCAACCTCGTGCGGCTCTCGAACATTCCGCCGGCCGTGATTGTCGCCGACGGCGCTTATGTGCCGGGGCGGATGATCGAAGAAATCGAACAGATGCCGCTGCCGCACGGCGTGGGGGACGTGGCGGCGTGTCTGGCGAAGATCGAGGAGCTGCTCAAGCTGGCCCCGGAGGTTCCCCGCAAGGAAGTCGTGATCATCAGCGACTTTCAGCGGACGACGTGGGCGGCGGGCCCCGCCGAGGACGTTTCCCGGGTCCGGGCGCTGCTCAAGAGGTTCGACGAAGCGGGGAACCTGGTGCTGGTCGATCTGGGGCAGACCGACGCGGCGAATGTGGCGGTGACGTCGCTGGAGGCGCTGGACACGTTCGTGACGACCGCGCGGCCGGCGGCGTTCCGGGCGAGCGTCCGCAACTATGGGCCCGAGCGGGTGACGGGGCGCGTGCTCGAGATCCTGGTGGATGACCGGCCGGTCGATCAGCGCGCCGTCGACCTGAACCCCGGGGGAGAAAAGGTCGAGGACTTTTCGATTCCGTTTTCCCAGGGGGGCGAGCACCGCGTCCTGGTCCGCGTGCAGAAAGACGCATTGCCTCTCGACGATCAGCGCTGGCTGGCCGTCCCCGTCAAGGATCGCATCCGTGTGCTGTGCGTCAACGGGGGAAGCTCGCAGTCCGCCGCCGGCAGCGCCACCGAATTCCTCGAACTGGCCCTGGCCCCCGCCGGCGTCGGACCTGCGCCCGCCCCGGGCCTTCCACGGCGCGGCCTGATTGAGCCGACCGTGATCAGCGAGGGGGAACTGCAGGGCTTCGATCTGGCCGCGTACGATTGCGTCTTCCTCTGCAACGTGCGGTTGTTCACCGACCGCGAAGCGCAGACTCTCGAAACCTATCTCACCGCCGGGGGGGGCGTCGTGTGGTGCCTGGGAGACCAGGTATCGCTCGAGAATTACAACCAGATTCTGTACCGGCAGGGAACGGGAAGCCTCCCGGCGAAGCTCGTCGATCGCGTGGGAGACGCGGACAAGCGCGAGAGCGTGTACGCCTTCGATCCCGGCGATTTCTCGCACCCCCTCGTCAGCGCCTTCCAGGGGAACCCCGATGCGGGGCTGGAAAGCACGCAGGCGTACGTCTACGTCAAGGCGACGCTCCCTCCCCAGGGAGCCTCCCGGACGGCGCTCGCTTTCGACACGGGCGACCCCGCCATCGTCGAGCGCCCCTTCGGCCGCGGGCGCAGCCTTCTCGTCACCACCTCGGTCGACGATCTCTGGGGTCCCTGGCCGCTCTGGCCCAGTTTTCTTCCTCTCGTCCACGAAATCGTGGAATTCGCGGTCTCGGGTCGCTGGGGAGAACGCCAGCGGCTGGTGGGGGAGCCCCTGACCGAGATCTTTCCGGCGACCGCGGTCGACGCCGACGTCGCCGTCGGCCGCCCGGACGGCGAGACGCAGGTGGCCCGCGTCGTTCCGCAGGATGCGTTCAACCAGCTCGTTTACGAGAATACGAATGAAGCCGGCGTGTACGAAATCAATTTCGCACAACCCGTCGCCCGGAGCGAATTGTTCGTCGTCAACGTCGACCCCCGCGAGAGCAACCTGGCCAAATTTGCCCAGGAGGAAATCACCGAGGAGCTTCTGCCGGGAACCGGGTTCACCTACCTGACCGCCTGGCCGGATGAAGAAACCGCCCCGCCCGAGACCTCGGCGGCCCATCAGGGTGGCCTGACCCGCTGGCTCCTCTACGTCGTTCTGTATCTGATGTTCACCGAACAGATGCTGGCGTGGGACTTCCGGAAGGGGCTGTGGCTGCTGTGCCCCTTTGTCCCGCTCTGCCATCGGCTGCTTGGCCGCGTGCGTGCGGGTCCAAAACCCGCGGGGTAGGTTTCTAACCTGTCCGAATCGAAGTCGCCGCGATTGAAACTGGCAACCTGCTTCGTGGCCCCTCGCGCCGAAAGCACGTCCGGCCAGCGCCGATCAGCAGCCAGGCCAGGCAAGACATGAACGGTTCCTCTGGCGTGGAGCCGATCGAACCGCGCGACTGGTCTCACGTCGCCGGCTATACCGTTCGCGAAACGTCGTCGCGGCGCAAAAGGCCGTTGCCAGAGGCAGTGCAGTCAAGACTTGGTGCCGACTTGGTGCCATCCATCAAAGGAGGGCAAATTGACTCAAACAGGCGCGGTAACGCGTTGCGGCCGTGCTGGTTACAGCCAATTGAGTGCATTCGCCTTAAAGTGAAAATGGGTGGCACGGAGCGAGCGAACCCACACTTGGCGGCAAGGGGCGTACGGGCAGGTTGGAAACGTGCCCCACGGTGGGGATGGGTGCGTCACGCCTTCAGCAGCGCGTCGACGGCGGCCAGCAGCTCGCGCATTTCGAAGGGCTTCTTGAGGTACAGATCGGCCCCTTTGTCGCGGGCGATCTGTTCGTGCCGGTCCCCTTCGTTGGCGCTCACCACCACGATTCGCGGGCCGGGCCGGCCCCGGTGGCCGATGTGTTCGAGCACGCCGAATCCGCTGCGGCGGGGCATCATCACGTCGAGGACGATCAGGTCGGGGGATTCGCACTCGGCGCGCCTGAGTCCCTCGCTCCCGTCGTTCGCGGTGACCACGTCGTACCCGTGCTCTTCGAGCATGGTCCGGGTGGCTTCCAGGAAAGGCAGGTCGTCATCGACGACCAGCACGCGCTGGTGTTTTCGATCATCCATAGCTGGGCCTCCCGGTAAGATTAGTTCATCTTTTGCCACACGGCGGTGAAAAAACGCCTCGCGGAAGACGAAGCCCCTGCGGAACAGGCCCAACGTTCCGAACAGTCGGGGGGCAGCGATCATTGTAGCTGGTCGCACGCTGCCGGTGGTAGCGAGTGCGCGGAGACCCGACCATGCTTTTCCAAATCGCGGCCGGGTTTGCTAGACTGGTTGTTTTGGCAATTCGATTCCGAACGGATGTATCCATCGTGTCTTCAACGGCTGTCATCGGGCTGCAATGGGGCGACGAAGCCAAGGGAAAAATTGTCGATCTGCTGACCGACCAGCACGACATCGTCGTCCGCTACCAGGGGGGAAATAACGCCGGCCACACCGTCGTCTGCAATGGACAGACGTACAAGCTGTCGCTCCTTCCGGTCGGGCTGTTGCGTCCCGGAATCGTCTCGGTCATCGCCACCGGCGTGGTGATCAATCCGCAGGCCCTGCTCGGGGAGATCGGCCAGCTTCGCTCGCGGAACATCCCCGTCGGCGAGAATCTCCTCATCAGCGACCGGGCTCACGTCATCTTTCCCTGGCATGTCGCCGAAGAGGCGGTGCTCGAAGAGAGCCGCGGCGACAACGCCATCGGCACGACCCGCCGCGGGATCGGCACCTGCTACCGCGACAAGGCGGGCCGGACCCACGCCATCCGCATGGGGGACCTGTATCACACCGGCACGTTTGGCACGCGCCTCACAGACATCGTTCAGCAGAAGAATGCGATGTTGCGCGTGCTCGCGCCGGATTTCCAGCCTCTCGACGCCGCGAAGATCGCCGACGAATACCTGGGTTACGCCCGGGCCCTGCAGGTTCACGTCACCGACACGACGGCATTTCTGCACAAAGCGCTGGCGGCCGGCAAGCGGCTCTTGTTCGAAGGGGCGCAGGGGAGCCTGCTCGATCTCGACCACGGGACGTTTCCCTACGTCACCAGCTCCAGCAGCTCGGGGTGCGGGATTCACTCCGGCAGCGGCATTCCCGAGCGAAACATCTCGCGGATGATCGGGGTGGTGAAGGCGTACACGACGCGCGTCGGGGGCGGGCCCTTTCCCACCGAGCTCGCCAACGACATCGGCCAGCACATCCGCGACGTGGGGCGCGAATATGGAACCGTGACCGGGCGTCCCCGGCGGTGCGGCTGGTTCGACGCCGTCGCCGCGGGATACGGGGCGCGGATCAGCGGGGTCGACCTGCTTTCGGTGATGCTGCTGGACGTGCTGAGCCAGCTTGAGGAGATCAAGATCTGCACGGCCTACGAGATCGACGGCCAGCGCACGACCGATTTCCCGTCGCACGTCGAGGACCTGGCCCGGGCGCGCCCCGTCTATCGCACGCTGCCGGGGTGGAAGAGCGACATTTCGCACGTCCGCTGCCTGGCCGATTTTCCCAAGCCGGCGCGGGCCTATCTCGATGCGCTGGCGGAGCTGATCGGGAAACCGGTCGAAATCGTGTCGATCGGCCCCGACCGGGAGCAGACGATTTTCTGCGGGAAGGCCTGATCGCGCCGTCGAGAGCGGTCGCTAGAATTGACGGAGGACGAAGAACCGCGGATGGCGCGGATACGCGCGGATGTGCCAAACGAAGGAAGACTGAGTGCGTCTCCATGTAACGGGCTGTCAATTCCACTCTGTGGCTGAATGGAATTCTTTGCGCCTTTGCGTCTTTGCGTGACAGTTCTTTCGTTCTTTGACTTTGCTTCCGGACGACGGCTGGGCCGGGTTTTTTCGGTAATGAAGCGCGACCCCGAAGCTGATTCTTGAACGGACGACGGACCTGCGCCCGGGGAGGCCCGACATGCCTCAATTTCAGACGCTCCACCGCCCGGCGGCCCCCAGCCGGATGGCGGTCCGCTTCATTCTGGTTTCGGCCGGCGTCTATGCAGCCTGCCTCAGTCTGGCGGCGGCGCTCATCCACTTTCTCCCGCCGCGCGTCGAGCCCGGCCGGGTCGTCTTTCCGCCGGCGTTCTGGTTGACGACCGTGCTTCTGGCGGTCGGCAGCGGCTGCCTGCAGTACGGCGTCTCGTGCGTGCGAATCGAGCGGCAGAAGCCCTTCCGGCGGAGCCTGGTGATCGCCCTCGTCTCGGGAACGCTCTTTGTGGGAATTCAGATCTACGGCCTGCAGTGCCTGATCCGCAACCAGAGACCCGACGAAGTGCAGACCGGCGCCAACGCCTTCATCGTGATGCTGGGGGGCCTGCACGCGATGCACTTTTCGCTGGCGCTCCTGTTTCTGGTGTGGGTTACGCTGAGCGCGCTCGCCGACCGGTATGATCACGAGTATTCATGGGGGGTCACGGTCTGCGCCTGGTTCTGGCACGGACTGGGAATGGTCTGGCTCTGCATTCTGGTGATCTTTGCCATTGCGTGCGTTCCCGGTCTGTTTGCGGTAAGATAACGCGATACGTTTCCCGTTCGGAGTTCATCTGTGCCAAGGAGACAACTGATGAGGTTCACCCGTTTTCTGGCTGCCGCGGGGGTCTGTCTGGCCCTTGCGACGGCGCATGCGGAGGAGACAACCGTGCTCAAAGAAGGCGATAAAGCCCCCGATTTCAAGCTGCCGGGTTCCGACGGCAAGGAATACTCGCTCAAGCAATTCGCGGGCAAGCAGGCGGTGGTCATCGCCTGGTTCCCCAAGGCTTTCACCGACGGCTGAACGGCCGAATGCAATTCGCTGCGTGACAGCGGAAAGGAAATTCGGAAGTACGACGTCGCCTATTTCACCGCCAGTTGCGACGACGCCGAGACGAACAGGAAATTCGCCGAGTCGTTGAAGCTCGATTATCCCATCCTCAGCGACCCCGAAAAGGGAACGGCGACGGCCTACGGCGTCGTACACGAGGGACGCGCGGTTCCCGAACGCTGGACCTTCTACATCGATAAAGAGGGCGTCGTGAAATTCATCGACAAAAAAGTGAGCACTAAAACCCACGGCGAAGATATCGCCAAGAAGCTTGATGAGCTGGGAATCGCGAAGAAGAAGTAGGATGCGACCGGCGTTTCGCGGGAGACGATAAACCACGAAAAGCGCGAAAGACGCGAAAGATAAAATGACGAAATGGAGGGGCCCTGGCCGGTGCGGTCCGCGTGCCATCCAGGGCGGCGTTTGTGTACCTTCGCGTTCGTTGCTCATTCGCGATATCTTTCGTTGCTTTCGCGTATTTCGTGGTTGGCTCGGTGGCCGTCACGAAATCAGAGCGCCAACCGGTTAACGCGAGCTGCGATGATCGGTGTTCCTTGATATTGGCGAACTGAAATGCTGACCCGGCTGCGGCACATTCTGGAGATGATTCGCTTCAGCCATACGCTGTTTGCGCTGCCGTTTGCGCTGTTGGCGGCGGCGATGGCCTGGAAGCTGAACCTGGCG
>JBLMWR010001023.1:0-6009 GCA_050257335.1 Deltaproteobacteria bacterium
TGTCCGTCCGTGAAAGATTTCTCATTTTTCAATAAGAAACAGCCGTGAGCGAGAACGCAAGCGGCCCGGTCGGATGGACCGGGCCGCATGGCTTGCAGCGCGCATCTGTTGCTTCCGTCACTAGCCCTGATTTGCCTCCATAAAGGGGCGACGCCCTTCCAGAACTCAGTCGCTGATCAGCGGCTCTCGGCGACGCCCCTGGTTTTCGCCGCCTGCTGGGCGTCGAGCGCCGTCTTCACCCCCTGCGCCAGTTCACGAGTCGGCCCCTTGCCCCAGAAGTGCAGGAAGAAAAACGCGGGCTGCTCGCCGATCATGTGATTGTGGAGCGCGACGATGTGAATCCCCTCCTTCCGCAAGGCCTTCAGGACGGGCTGCACTTCGTGACCTGCCATGATGAAGTCGCCGTCCACCACAGCCCTCTCGTCGCTCCCCGAGAACGCCGCCCAGGTGTTCAGCCCCATCGACTCGCCGACCTTCACCTGGTGCATCATTCCTTCCCGGCCGACGCTCACCTTCACGACGCCGTCTTTGCTCTGGCTCTTGTGGCCGAGCAGCTTCTCAATCGCCGCGGCGTCGATCTTTCCCTCCCGCGGGGCCTCGCCGCCGAACGCCCGGGCGGGAGTCGCGTGTTCGCGCCGCGTCTTCTTGATGGCGTTCCAGACATTCTTCACGCCCGCGGCAAGCTGTTCGGGATCACCGTGGCCCCCGATATGCATGAAGAAGACCTTCGGCTCGTCATAGAAGAAGTGGTTGTGCAAAGCCGTCACTTCCAGACCGCTGGAAAAGGCGGCGTCCATCGCCGGGGCGACTTCGTCCTCAAAAACCACAGTATCGCCCATCATCATGGCCCCATGCGGGGCGGGAGCGAATGCCGCCCAGGAACCGAGCCCCGCAAACGGTTTCAGGAGGACGCCATCGACGTGGACCGGGACATCGTCCCGCGCCCACTCCAGGCGCACCACGTCCCCCTTCGTTGTGGCCTTGGCGTCGGCAGCCTTCCCGATCCGCTCGGCATCCAGCCGCCCTCCCTCAGCCGAGAGGGCCCACTCTCGCCAAGCCAGACTCAGGAACAGTGCCGGGACGAAAACACAAATCACAGTCAGCTTGGGCTTGGCGATCATGATGACACTCCCTTCGAGATCCGGACTGAACGTTTGTCTTCGTGAACCGCGCGCGAAGACTCTGATGAAAGATAAAATCGAGCAACTTATATGCCGTCTCCGGAAGATGAGAAATTTCTCATTTTCCCTGGTTAATTCCCGAGCACCGGGGCACAACGCCGCAATTCGTCGGCGATAAGACGTGGCAGCAGGAAGCGCTGCTGCACTCGTTTACGTCTCGGCACTGCCAGTACCCGGCGTTCTTCGGGATTGCGAAACAGCCACAATGTGCGTTCGGTGCACATCTCGACGAAGAAGAAACGCTACTGCTCCGGCCACCAGGTGCTGTATCAGGTTGTAGGTGATAATGGGAAGCATCACCCGCGGATGGCCGCTCAGGGCCACCGATGCCAGGACCAATCCGGTGCCGTTGTTGTTCATCCCCAGCCCGATCATCAGCGAGGTCCGCTGGGCCGAATCGGTCTTAAACTGCCGGGCCAGCGCCCACCCCGCGCTGAAGGCGAGAGCGCACATCGCGACCGCGATTCCCAGTGCCGTCAGCAGGGAGTCGACATCCGGGTAGGCGATCGCCTCCGGCAGCATAGCAGCCCAGAAGCAGCCAGAGAAAATGGCGATCGATGAATGCGGAAGCGCGCGCAGCAAACTCCGCTCTGGCGTGAGCCGTCATTTTCGATCCTTTATGCGGCGCGAGGCGAATCTGTCGATGTCATTGTTCTTCTGGCGGTGCGGGCCGATCGGGCGCCGTCCACGCGGGCGCGTCGCTGCACGGAAATGACTCCAGCGACGCTTCGTCGATCGTGTCCCAGGCCAGCTCCGGCTCCGTGGCTGCGGAGCGAGGGCCAACGTCAGACGGCCTTGTTGCGGCCGGCGCGGTTGCACCAGGCACCGTCGGTTTGGCCAATGATAATGATTTCGGCTGAATGTCCATTTGTGGTTCTCCTGTGACTGGCTACGAAGGCAATGGAAAAACAAGAAGCCCCGACGGCGATTCGCATCACCGACGAGGCTCTCTCAGCCTGACTCCTGCTCCGCCCCTCACGAGCGGAAACCGCCACCACGGCCCGACGAGTCGGAACCCATGTCTATTATTTTCCGGCCAGCCGGTGCGTCAAGATGCACGCTGGTGCATGAAAGGTTTCTCACTTTCGACTCATCTGACTCACTCGCTTCGACGAACGAGATGTACTGGTCGTTCGTCCGCCGGAGCGACCAGAATCTCGCGGATCCCGGTTGGCGTGAGAAGGGTGACTGCGACAATCGGCGGCGCCTTCTTTCGTTCGCGAAGCTCGGCGCCGATAGGAGTTCCCCGATTGAGCTTCGCGGCGCGGCGCAATGACGCTTCCAGGGCGTCGGACCCATGTGCGGCGAACACGGCCAGGGCCGCGATGTCTTTTGCCGGCATCGGCTCATCGTCGTCGGCGGCCAGCGGCTCGCCGCAGATCGCGTCGATTTCGACCCGCACGACCTGTTTGCGGTCTTCCGCCAGGAAGAGCACTTCGAAGGCGTGCGCGGGATGGTGCCGACTGATCCGCGCCCGGAACGGAGTTCCGGTCGGACACTCCGCCCGGGCGGCAATCACGGCCGAGAGCAGCGTGATCTTGCTGTCGCGAACAAATTCGGTCGCTTCGGCCCACCGTTCTTGCGGCGTCTCATCAGCGCGCGAACTCATGACAGCGAACGGGAAGACGGCAATGCACAGGCCAATGCAGGCGAAGCAAGCGAAGGTACGGCGCTCCATAAAGCACCTCAGTTCCACAGGATGTCACCGGGCCTGCCGGACCTGCTGCTGGCAATAGGCGTACAGGGCGTCGTAGACGATCCATTCCGCCGCGTTCAGCTCGTGATCGTCCCGGTAGCCGAGGTGGCGGAACCCTTCAGCAACGGCCCGCAGGCCGTCGCTTTCGGACTGGTTCCAAAGGCTGTTGTCGGTATCGGCACCGTTCACGATGCGGGCCAGGAGGACGAGCGCTGCATTCTGCGCCAGCCCGTATTTCTTCATGATGGCGTCGAAGGAACATTCTTTGCCGTGGTGCCCCAGCTCGACGCCCGGGACGTCGTAGGGAATGGCCTGTTCGCGTTCGGCGACCGCCATGACCAGGTCGGCCGGCACAAACAGGAATTCGGCCTGCGGATCGACGAATTTTCGAATCAGCCACGGGCAGGCCACACGGTCAACTTTCACTTTTTCACGTGTCACCCATTTCATGTTGCTGCTCCCGGAAGCCTCATCGGCCTGTCGTCGATGACGATACGCTGCGAAACCGCGCATTCGCTTCGTTCCAGTCGATGTGGGCTATGAATTCCTCGATGTATTCCGGCTTGCGGTTCTGGTAGTCGATGTAAAACGCGTGTTCGTAGACGTCGATGACGACGAGCGGCATCGCCAGCCAGAGCGGTCCCTGCGCGTGTTCGTCGCTCACGACGTTGTACAGCCGGCCGTTCACCGGGTGAACGACGAGCATCGCCCAGCCCGCCGCCGCCTTGGCGCTGGCGATGAAATCCGCGGCCCACTTCTCCAGCGAGCCGAACCGCTTTTCGATGGCCCGCCGCAGCTCCTCGGCGGGATCGGGCGCTTTCAAGGCGAGCCCGTCGAAGTACATCTCGTGCAGCACGACGCTGTTGCCGCGGCTCGATTTCTGGCGTTGCAGCGTTTCAAAGGCGGCCGGGTCGATCGCCGTCCCCTTGTGAAAGCTCTCTTCGACGCGGGCATCAATGGAGACGAAGGCCTTCAGTGCGCCGCCGTAGTGGGCCGTATGGTGCGGGGCGATCTGCTGGGCCGAGAGGAACCCCGGGATTTCCTTGTGCTTGAGGGCCTTCAGGCTCCCGGTGGCCAGGCCGCTCTTCGAGAAATCCAGCGGCGCTCCCTCCGCCGCCTCGGCGAAACCTGATGCGAGGAATGATCCTGCCGCGGCGCCGGAGGATGCGAACAGGAAGTGTCGTCGATTGCCAGCGGGCATGCTGAGTCCTCCTGGATGAACCGCCGCACCTCCGAGCCGGCACGAACCGGACCGGGGAAACGGCCTGTTGCCGGCGTCATCTTGAGTGCGCGGTGGACGCACATCAAGGCGCAATCCCGATCATGAAAGATTTCTCATTTTCAGTTCATGGCATTCCGGACAGGGCGAGCGGATAATAAAAATCGGGAGGGAAAAATCGCGATGCAGCGGCTGCTCATCATCGAAGATGAAAAGAAGCTGCTGGCCAGCCTGCGGCGGGGCCTCGCGCAGGAGGGATACGAAGCCGCGACGGCCGCGACCGGGGAGGAAGGGTTTTATCTGGCGACGACGCGGCCGTTCGATGCGATCATTCTCGACCTGATGCTCCCCCGCCGCGACGGGATCCAGGTTCTGCGCGATCTGCGCTTGCGGGGATTCGCCGCTCCCGTCCTGGTTCTGACGGCCCGCGACACGATCGACGACAAGGTCCAGGGGCTCGATGCAGGCGCGGACGACTACGTGGTCAAGCCTTTCGCCTTCGCCGAATTGCTGGCCCGCCTGCGGGCCCTGCTGCGGCGCAATCTTCCCGCGCGGGAGCTGGTGCTCAAGGCCGGCGACCTGGAAATGGATCTGCTCGCCCGCCGCGTCAGTCGCGAGGGTGAGGAAATCGCGCTGAGCAGCCGCGAGTTCGAGTTGCTGGAATACCTGTTGCGGCACCTCAATGCGACCGTCACGCGGGACATGATCGCCCGCGACGTCTGGAAGGAGCCGGCGGGGGTCCTCACCAACGTCATCGACGTCTACGTCAAGACGTTGCGCAGAAAGATCGAGAGCGCTGAGCGGCGGCAGCTTCTCTACACGGTCCGCGGCGTAGGTTACGTCTTGAGGGACGCATGATGCGGCGACTCACCATCCGCTGGCGTCTGACGTTGTGGTTCGGCGGGGCTTTGGCCGCGGTGCTGCTGGCGTTCGGCGCCCTCACCTACTCGATCATGCGGCATCATCTGCTGGAGGGGGTTGACGCCGGGCTGCATGAGGAGCTGTCGGATGTCCTCAGCGAGATTCAGCGGGCAGCGGATCGCCAAACGCTGCTGGGCTGGCTCGAGCGCCGGTTCGGCAGGCACGAAGGATTTGATTTCCAGGTGACCACGCCGGCGGGCGAGCGGGTTTTCGCCAATCTGCGGCTGGGGGAGCGGCGATTGCCCATTCCCCCCCCGGAGGCGACTGACGACAGCGCGCTCTACGAGACGTTCACCGTCCTGCAGGCCGGCCGTTACCGGATCGTGACGCGACAGGCCGCCGGACCGGGCGGGACGCTGGTCGTTCAGGTGGCCCGGTCGCTGGAGGCATTCGATCACGAGCTGGCGGAACTGCTGATGGCCCTGCTTGTCGCCGGCCCGGTGGCCTTCGTCCTCACGACGGGCGGAGGCTATTTCCTGGCGCGGCGGGCTCTCTTGCCCGTCGAGCGGATGACGGCCGCGGCCAATGAGATCGACGCCGCGAAGTTCCATCAACGCCTGGAGGTCGTCAACCCCGACGATGAACTGGGGAAGCTCGCCGGGACGCTCAACGGCATGCTCGATCGCCTGGAGCGCTCGTTTGACGAGATGCGGCGGTTCACCGCCGACGCCTCCCACGAATTGCGGACGCCGCTGGCGGTCATTCGGAATGAAGCCGAGGTCGCCCTCGGTCAGCCGTTGAACGACTTGGAGAAGCAGGAATTGCTCGGGAACATTCTCGAAGAATGCCAGCGGCTGACGTGGATCACCGACCAGTTGCTGACCCTCTGCCGCCAGGACGCCGGGGTTTCGCAATTCCCCCGCGAGAGCGTCGATTTCGCGGAGCTGGTCAAGGGTGTGACCGACACCATGCGTCCCCTGGCGGAAGCGAGGGGCCAGCGGCTGACCACCCAGACGAATGGCGCGGTCATGGTTCAGGGAGATCCCGTGCGG
>JBLMWR010001024.1:0-5156 GCA_050257335.1 Deltaproteobacteria bacterium
CCGGCCCGATCCGGCGGCGTGCATTCCTGCGCGCCGGCCTGGCGGGATGGGGCGGCCTGTCGCTGCCAGGGCTCTTCCGCATGCGGGCGGAAGCAGCCGATCCTGAGAAACGCGAGCGATCGGCGGTGATCATCGTCTGGCTGATCGGCGGCGCCAGCCATCTCGAGACGTACGATCCCAAGCCGCAGTCCGGCAGCGAATTCAAAGGCCCCTACGACCCGATCGCCACGCGCGTTCCCGGGATGCAAATCTGCGAGTTGCTGCCGCGCCACGCGGCGATCGCCGATCGCTTCACGATCTTGCGATCTCTGGTGCACACCGGTTTCTGCCATCAGCAGGGAGCGCAACAATTACTGACCGGTCATCCGGTGCGCGAACTCAAGCAGAAGCCCGACGACCCCGACCTCTTCTCGATCACCCACCATCTCCGCTCCGACGCCACCCGCGCCTTGCCCAATTACGTCGGCGTCAATCCCATCCCATACATCGGCTCGGCGTACCTTGGTCCGGCGTATGAACCGTTCGCCATCACCGGCAATCCGAATGATCCCAAATTCGAAGTCCCCAACATCGGCATCCCCGATCCCGTGCAGGCGCATCGTCTCGGGGCGCGGATCGGGTTGCGAAAAGAATTCGACCGCCTGCGGCGCGACGTCGATCGCCTGGGAAATATGCAGGCCCTCGACTCGTTCGAGTCACAGGCCTGGAACGTGCTGACCAGTGTGGAAGCCCGCCGCGCCTTCGACCTGGCGCTGGAAGACCCGCGGACGCGCGATCGATACGGCCGGAACGCCTGGGGGCAGCAATGCCTGATGGCCCGGCGGCTGGTCGAAGCGGGGGTCGATCTGGTCACCACGACATTCAACGGTCCCCTGTGCGGCCGAGTTCAGAACTGGGATGACCACGCGGTCAATCACAACGTCTTCGAAGCGATGAAATTACGCGCGCCGATTTTCGACCAGGCGGTGACGACGCTCGTGGAGGACCTGCACGAGTGCGGCCTCGACAAACGCGTGCTGCTGATTGTCACAGGGGAATTCGGCCGCACTCCGAAGATCTCGTACGTCGCCAGCACGGGCGAAGGCGCCGGCAGCGCACCGGCCGGGACAATTCAGCCGGGGCGCGACCACTGGCCCAACGCCACGTCGCTCCTCTTCAGCGGCGGGAACATCGCCGAAGGAGAAGTTATCGGCACCACCGACAGCCGCGGCGAACATGCCACCGAGCGCCGTGTCGGAGTTCAGGATTTTCTGGCGACGGTCTACCGGCATCTGGGTGTCGACGCCGAGCGGATCGCCTTCAGCAATTTCGCGGGCCGCCCCGTCCCCATCCTCAGTGACGGCAAGCCGATCCGGGAATTGCTGGCGCGCGAGTGAACAAAGTGCCCCGGCCGCTCCGAACCAGTCGAGTCACCGCACATTTCGTGGTTGACGAACCATCCAAATGCCGATTAGAATAGGCACGGATCAACTTATTCCGATATGTTTGATGCAAGGAGCGCCATGTTCCGAATCGATGCGGGTCGGACGGGAAAATACTGCGACGGATTCAGCCGCCGGGACTTCGTTCAGATTGGCCTGGCCGGGATGGGCTCGCTGGGGTTGCCGCAGATCCTCAAGGCGAAAGAGGAGTCGGCCCTGCGGGGGACGGCCGCCAGGGACACCTCCGTCATCCTGATCTGGCTCGATGGCGGTCCAGGTCACATGGACATGTACGATATGAAGCCGGAAGCCCCAGCCGAATATCGCGGGATCTGGAACCCGATCCGCACGAACGTTTCGGGGTTCGAGATTACCGAATTGTTCCCCTTGCAGGCGAAAATCGCAGACCGCTTTTCGATCGTCCGCTCGCTGCATCACAACCAGGGGGACCACTTCACTGGCGGGCACTACATGCTGACCGGCCGCGGGGGCGCGAGCGGCGCCGACACGGCCGGCAAGTACCCCTTCGTCGGATCGATGGCGACCGCGGTGACGGGCGCCCGCAAGCCGGGAATGCTGGCCAACGTGGCCGTCCCGTATGCCATGAGCATCGGCCTGCGTCCCGGCTACTTCGGCGCCAATTACGTCGGGATCCAGCACAACCCGTTCGAGACGGAAGGCGACCCCAATTCGCCGAACTTCCAGGTCCAGAACATTCAGATGCCCGCCGACCTTTCGGTCAACCGCCTGCAGGACCGGCAGGGGCTGGCGAGGACTTTTGACAAGCTGCGCCGGGATGTCGACACACGGGGAACGATCGCCGCCGTCGATCGCTTCGACCAGCAGGCGTTTGAACTGGTGACTGGCGCGGCGGCCCGCAAGGCCTTCGACATCAATTCCGAAGACCCGCGGCTGCGCGACAAATACGGCCGGCACAACTGGGGGCAAAGCACGCTCCTCGCACGGCGGCTCGTTGAAGCCGGTTCAACCTTCGTCACCGTCCATTTCGGCGGCTGGGACCATCACTGGGACCTCAAGGCGGGGATGGAACGGTACCTCCCCATGGTCGATCAGTGCGTCGCGGCTCTGTTTGACGACCTGACGGTGCGCGGCCTGTACGACAACGTGCTGGTCGTCTTGTGCGGCGAATTCAGCCGCACGCCGCGGATGAACGACGGCGGCAACGGCGGCCCGCCAATGAGCAAAGGAACACCCGGGCGCGATCACTGGGGCAATTCAATGTTCTGCCTGCTGGGGGGCGGAGGCGTGAAGGGCGGGCGGATCGTCGGTTCGACGAACCGGCTGGGCGAAGTTCCCAGAGACCACCCGCTCACGCCCGCCGACATCCACCACACGATCTTCCACGTGCTGGGAGTCGACTCATCGCTCAGCTTCATCAACCACGCCGGCCGGCCGGTTCCCGCGTTGGAGCCGGGGAAGGTGATTCAGGAGCTAGTGTAGTCATCGTGCTCCGCGGGATGAGGCATTTGCATTCGCTCCCGGTTCGGCTTTTGAATAGCGGCCGACTTCGCCGCGCCGCAGCCAAACGCCCCTGTGACCTCACGGGATGGCGGCAATCAGCGATTCCTGTTGTGCACCGGCCGATCGCGTAATCGGTACCCGCAGACCATCTCGGAGGACCGAGATGACTACAATACGCGGGACTTTCACCCCACCGACGCAAACGGCCCGACCACCGTTCCATCCACCAGCACAGCCCGCGGTCCGATCGCGGCGTGCGGGCCGATGCGGCAGTTGGCGCCGATGATGGCCGGGCCGGTGATCGTCGTGAACGGGAAGATGATCGTATCGATACCGATGCGGGCCCTCAGGTCGATTGAGACCTGCGCCGGGTCCACGATCGTGACTCCTTCCGCCATCAGCCGGTCGAGGCAGCGCTGTTGCAGGGCGCGGTGGACTTTGGCCAGCTCGGCCCGCGTGTTCACACCCAGGGCCTCGATGACATCGAGCTTCTTGCTGGCGACAACCCGCTTTCCCTTCGCGGTGAGGATCGCCGCGCAGTCGGTGAGGTAATATTCTTTCTGCCGGTTGTCGGGCTTGATCTCCGCCAGCGCCTCAAACAGCAACCGGCAGTCGAAAACATAACAGCCGACGTTGATTTCCCGGATCGCGAGTTCCGCCGGCGTGGCATCCTTCTGTTCGACAATCTTCAGAAATTCCCCCATCTCGCTGCGGACGATCCGGCCCAGCCCCTGATTGAACTCAGTCTCGGCGGTACCGATGACGCAGGCGGCGTTTTGCGCGCGGAATTCGTCCAGCAGGGACCGCAGCGATTCCGGCCGCATGAGGGGCGCGTCGCCGGTGAGGACCAGCACCGGGCCGTCATGCCCGCGCAAGTTGTCGCGGCACATCATGACGGCGTGCCCGGTTCCCTTCTGCTCGGTCTGCAGGGCGAATTCGACGTCGGCCTGTCCCGCGAGCGCTTCTTTCACCTTGCAGGCTTCATAACCGACGACGATCACGTGCCGCGATATGCCCGCATGGCGGGCAGCGTCGAGCACGCATTCGATCATCGGCCGCCCGCACACTTCGTGGAGCACCTTGGGAAGCGCCGATTTCATCCGCGTGCTTTTGCCGGCAGCGAGGACAACGGAGACGGGAGCCATGGGAAGTTGATTTCGGATCTGGAATTTCGAATTTCGGGTTTTCGACGCGCCCTCCGTTTGGCGGTGAGGCGCAGTCGAACCCGGTGACGTCGACTGTCAGTCAATGAAACCCCTTCGCCGCCAGCCAGCGCTCGGCGTCGAGGGCAGCCATGCAGCCGGACCCGGCGGCGGTGATCGCCTGGCGATAATAATCATCGGCGACGTCTCCGGCGGCAAAGACCCCTTCGACGCTGGTGTACGTCCGCTGCGGGGTCGTCCACTGAATGTATTTCTTCTCGGTCAGCTTGAGCTGGCCGCCGAGGAAATCGGTGTTCGGGGTGTGACCGATGGCGGCGAAATAACCGGCGGCGTCCAGCTCTTCGCTGCGATGCGGATCGATCGTGCTCTTGATCCGCACCCCAGTCACACCCTGCCGGTCGTCGCCGAGAACCTCGTCGACGATCGAGTTCCACTTTGGTTCGATCCTGGGGTTCTTGAGCGCCCGGTCCGCCATGATCTTGCTGGCGCGGAACGTGTCCCGCCGGTGGACGACATACACCTTGCTCGCGAATTTCGTGAGATAACCCGCTTCTTCCATGGCACTGTCTCCACCACCCACCACGACGAGCGGCTTGTTGCGGAACCGCGGCAGCGCACCGTCGCAGACGGCGCAGGCCGAGACCCCGGCATTCTTGAAGCGTTCTTCGGAGGGAAGCCCAAGATAGTTGGCGCGGGCGCCGGTGGCGACGATCACGGCCATGGCTTCGATTTCCTTCCCTTCCAGGAGCTTCAGTCGAAAGGGGTGCTTCGAGAAATTGACCGAGACGACGTCGTCTGTAATGATTCGAGATTCGAAGTTGATGGCCTGCTGCCGCATCAGCTCCATTAACTCGGGCCCGCTGACCCCGTGCCCCTGGTGGGGGTTCATGTATTGCCGGCGTTCCTGCGGGATGGCGTTGTCGAGATAGGCCCCCAGATCGGCGACGGGAAAACCGGGATAATTCTCGACCTCGGTCGTCAGCGCCAGTTGTCCCAGAGGGAGCGTCCCCTTGATCCGGTTCTCTTCGGTAATCGCACCTTCGACGACCAGCGGTTTCAGGTTGGTGCGGGCGGTGTAGATCGCGGCGGC
>JBLMWR010001025.1:0-8047 GCA_050257335.1 Deltaproteobacteria bacterium
ACTCGCTCAACTTCCTCCTGGAGACGCAGTTCACGTTGACGCAGCGGCAGGACGTGAGCGTGGCCCTGGTGGAACCGACTTCGATGTCGGGCTTTCATGAGATTCAGCACCTGGTGGGGGCGGTGCACGTCGAGCCGCGCCGCATGGTCCCCGTCCGTATCACTCATCAACATGTCCAGCGGCGGACGATGATCCAGGGGATCGTCGACGAACCGCAGCTCAACCATCTCGTCGATGAGAATCTGGATGCGATTCGCCTCCCAAAAGAGGGAATCGTCCTGAATTCGAAACTGGCGGAATTGCTGGGCGTCAAGCTGGGGGACACGGTTTCGATCGAGGTCCTGGAAGGGGCCCGCCACGTCCGGCAGGTGCCGGTGACGGGACTGGCCACCGAGTTTCTGGGGACGTTCTGCTACATGAACCTGCGGGCCCTCAACCGGCTTTTGGGAGAGGGGGATGCGCTGACCGAGGCCTATCTGACGGCGGACGAGAACCGCATGGACGAACTCTACAGCCGACTGAAAGAGACCCCCCGCGTGGCCGGAGTGACGATCAAGAAGATCTCGATTCGCAGCTTTAGGGACACCGTTATGGAAAATATGCTGACCATGCAGTTCTATAACGTGATCTTCGCCTGCATTATTGCGTTTGGAGTGGTATACAACACGGCCCGCATCGCCCTTTCGGAGCGGGGCCGCGAGCTGGCCAGCCTGCGCGTCCTGGGGCTGACGCGCGGCGAGATATCGTTTATTCTTCTCGGCGAACTGGCGGTTTTGACCCTTCTGGCCCTGCCGCTCGGGATTGCGATGGGGTGGCTGCTGGTGAAGATCGTATGCACGTTTCTCGACACCGAAATGTATCGCATCCCATTCGTCATCGCCCCGGCGACGTATGGGTTTTCGGTGACGGTGGTCATGGTGGCGGCGATTATCTCGGGACTGGTGGTCCGCCGCCGGCTGGACCATCTCGACCTGATCGCCGTGCTGAAGACCCGGGAGTGACCTGGCCGTGAAGCGCTGGATCAAACGCATCGTGACAACTGTCTTCGGGCTGGGGCTCGTGGGGGCGGTCGTGTACGCGTTTCTGCCCAAGCCGGTCCCGGTTGATCTGGCCGTGGTGGAAAAGGGAAATTTGCAGGTCTGCGTGGAAGAAGACGGGAAGACCCGGCTTCGCGACCGGTACGTGGTTTCTGCACCCCTGGCCGGACGGTTGCGACGGATCAAGCTGCGCGCGGGGGACCGCGTGCCGTCGGGACAGACGCTGGCCGTGATCGAACCGGCAGACCCCGAGCTGCTCGACCCGCGGGCGCTGGCTCAGGCCGAGGCCACCGTCAAGACTGCCAAAGCCGCCCTGGAAAAGGCCGGTGCGCAGCTCAAGTCGAGTGAAGTGGCTCTGGAGCTGGCCGAAACGGAATACAGCCGGGCCCAGCAGCTCTGGCAGAAAAACGCCATTTCGAAGTCGGAGCTGGAAACCAAGGTGACGCAAAAGCGGACGCGCGAAGAAGATCTGCGGACGGCGCGGTTCGCCGAAGAAGTCGCCCGCTTCGAACTGGAGCAGGCCCGGGCCGCGCTCGTACGGACCCGCCCGCACACCGGTGAACCCGACGAGCACGCGCAGTTCGAGATTGCTTCGCCGTCGCTTCCGCAAAGCGGCGTGGTGTTCCACGTGCTGCGGGTCCTGCAGGAAAACGAGGCGGTGGTTACCGCCGGAACGCCGCTGATCGAGCTGGGGGACCTCTCCGACCTGGAAGTCGAAATCGACGTGCTGTCGAGCGACGCCGTCCGGATTCCGCCGCAGGCGAAGGTCCTGCTCGAGCAGTGGGGAGGCGATGAGCCGCTCGAAGCGCGCGTCCATCTCGTCGAGCCGTCGGGGCGCACCAAAATCTCGGCACTGGGGGTTGAAGAGCAGCGCGTGAACGTGATCGCCGATTTCCCCGACCGCGAGAAAATTCCCGCGACGCTGGGCGACGGCTTTCGGGTCGAAGCCAGAATCGTCATCTGGGAGAAGGACGACGTCCTGAAAGTCCCGACGAGCGCCCTGTTCCGCCACGGCGACGGCTGGGCCGTGTTTCGCGTCGAAGGAGAACGGGCCGTTTTGCGCCCCGTAAAGTTGGGAAAAAAGAGCGGCCTGGCGGCGGAGGTCGTGGAGGGACTGTCGGAGCGCGATACCGTCGTCGTTCACCCGGGCGACAAAGTCGCCGACGGGGTCCAGGTGATCCGCCGCTAAGTTCGCTGGGACCAGAAAAATCGGGGCCGTTCGAGACCGATAAAACAGAGGATTGTATCAACGTCGCGGGCGACATCCGCTCGAGCCAGTCGTCACCCTCGCGCGAATCGTCGTTGCCTCAATCCTGAAATAGAATATCGGCGCCGGGCGCTCCATTGAGAATGTCCTGCCCCGGTCCACCGTTCAGCACGTCGTCGCCGTCTTCGCCGATCAGGACATCGTCGCCGGCACTGCCGATCAAGACGTCATCGCCCGCTCCGCCGTTGGCTGTGAACTGAATCACGCCGGCGGCCAGGCCCGAGGCTTCAACCACGTCATCGCCTGCCAGGGTGTTGACGATCAGTTGATCCTGGGCCGGGTCGGCGCCCGCAATGTTGACCTGGGCAGCCAGGCCGGCCACCGAAGCGCTGCCGGGAACGCCGCCGACCGTGACGACGTCGTTGTCTGACGTGCCGTTGACGGTCACGGTGTCGATCTGCCCGTCGGAAGTTCCGCTCCCGGGGGTGGCTGCCAGGTCGACGTTCACCTCGGTCACGTCGGTCCCGGAGAGGTCGTTCACGGTGATATTGTCGGCCCCGCCCAGGGCGACGATGTTGACGCGCTCGGTACCGTTCACATCCATGACGACGTTGCCCACGTCGCGCGTGAATCTGAGCCGCGATCCGTTGGCCGCGAGGTCCATGTTTTCATTGATGTTCGCTCCGTTGAACTGCAGCGTGTCGACGCCGGCCTGGCCTTCGACCACGTCGCTGCCATCGCCCGGGTTCCAGACGAACGAGTCGTCACCGGCGCCCATGAACGCCGTGTCGTTTCCGCGGCCTCCCACGATCAGGTCGTCGCCGGCGCTGCCGGTGAGCAGGTCGTTGCCGTCGCCGCCGTTCAGCGTGAGCCCGATCACTCCCGCCGCCAGGCCGGACGCATTCACGGTGTCGTCACCCGCGAGGGAGTCGACCTGCAACTTGTCGGTCGCCTCCGAATGGAGGATATTCACCTGCGCCGCCAGGCCGTTGACATGCACATTCCCTGCGGATCCGCCGACCTGAAGGTTGTCGGCATTGCCGGTTCCGTTCACGACGACAGTATCCTGCGACCCATCGCCGACATTGCCGCCGAGCGTGCCTGCCAGATCGATATTCACCCTGGTTACGTCCGTCCCGGTCAGATCATTGACGACGACTGTGTCGGCTTCGCCGAGCGCCGCGAAATTCACGCGTTCGGTGCCGTCGACATCCATCGTGACGTTGCCGACGTCGCGGAAGAACCGCAGCCGCGATCCGTTGGCCGAAAGGTCAATGTTCTCGTGGACGTTCGCTCCGTTGAACTGCAGCGTGTCTGTGCCGTTCTGACCCTCGACCACGTCGCTGCCGTCGCCCGGGTTCCAGATGAACGTGTCGTCGCCGGCACCCATGAGCGCCGTGTCGTTGCCGCGTCCGCCGACGATGACGTCGTTGCCGTTGCCGCCGATGAGCGTATCGACAAGCTGGCTGCCGATGATGTTGTCGTTGCCGTCCCCGCCGTCGATGGTCAGGGCGACGGCCGTCTGCAGGGTGTCGGCGCTGACGGTGTCGTTCCCGCCGAGGGCCTGGACCGTCAACTGGTCGGTGGCTTCGGCGCCGCTGATCGTCACGAGCGCGGGCAGCCCGGAAACGCCAATACTGCCGTTGCTGCCGGCGATGCCGATGTTGTCGGCGTTGTTCGTGCCCATCACGATCACATTGTCAACCTGCTGGTCTCCGACGCCGCTGCCGGGGGGTGTTGCCAGGTCGATGTTGACTGCTTTGACGTTCGTCGCCGCCAGGTTGTTGACGGTGACGGTGTCGGTTCCGCCAAGCGCTGCGAAGTTCACCTGTTCGGTGCCGTTCACATCCATCGTGACGTTGCCGATGTCGCGGAAGAACCGCAGCCGCGATCCGTTGGCCGAAAGGTCGATGTTCTCGTTGACGTTCGCTCCGTTGAACTGCAGCGTGTCTGTGCCGGCCTGGCCTTCGACGACGTCGCTGCCGTCACCGGGGTTCCAGACGAACGTGTCGTCGCCGGCGCCCATGAGCGCCGTGTCGTTGCCGCGTCCGCCGTTGATGATATCGTTGCCGTCGCCCCCGATGAGCAAGTCGTTGCCGTCGCCGCCCGTGAGCGTGTCGTTCCCCGCGCCGCCATCGAACGTCAGGCCGATCAGGCTGGACAGTCCGTTGCCGGCCGAAAGGGTATCGTTTCCGCCATTGGCATTCACGACCAGGCTCTCGGCGGTGCCGATGTCCAGGGTGAAGGGGGCCGGGCTGGTGCGGTCAAGTCGTACGCGAGTCCCGTTGGCCGCAACGGTGAAGACCTCGTCGCCGTTCCCCCCGTTGACCTCGACGGTGTCGACGCCGTCGCCCCCCTCATTGAGGTCGCTGCCGTCGCCGGGATTCCAGACCAGCTTGTCGTTCCCGGCCTGGCCGAACGCCTGGTCATCGCCCGTACCGCCGGTCAAAACATCGTTTCCGGCGCCGCCGAAGAGCAGATCGTTGCCCCCCTTGCCCAGCAGCGTGTCGTTGCCCGCCTGTCCGAAGAGCTGATCGGTGCCCGAGCCGCCGATGAGGACGTCGTTGCCATCCCCGCCAAACAGGTTGGCCTTGGGCAACGCGCCGTTGGCCTCGTTGAGCGCCAGGGTGTCGTCGCCCCCCAGGCCGAAGACCTGGATGAGCGAGACGTTGGCGACGGTCGCCGTGCCGCCCCGGATCGCGACGGCGCCGCCGTTGACGTTGATGTGGCCGGCCGCATCCCGGCCCACGGTCAGCGCGTTGTTTTGCGCGTCGCCGGTGACGGTCAACACCCCGGTGCCAGGCGAAAATACGGCGCTGGCGGACAGCAACATTCGAACCTCGAGGACCTGGCAAGGGGGTACGTAATCGGGCGACTTGCGCGGCCGCCTCGAAAGACGGCGGCGGCGGCCCTCCAGCAAAGCCTGCAGAAACGAACCGATCTTCATGAGAACTCCTTGATATTTCCCAGGCTCACGAGTCCGACTCGCCCTGGTCCGATGGAAATGGAATTGGCGTGGGTCCGGCGGCCCGATCAAGCGGACCACCGGTCTCGTACGACATCCTCCGGGCCGCGCCCGGAAAACGCGGGGTTGAAGCAAATCAGCCCGTCAATAGCTTTAGTCGCCGCGTATTGCGGGGGCGGACATCGCTGTGTAAGATTCCTGACGAAACAGTAAGCAGACCGAAGCTGTCCCCGCTGCCGGCTGGCCTGGCGGGTGAGTTCTTCTGGAGACGCAGGGGCCTTGCCGTGCTCTCGACCGTTGCGTTCGATGCACTGATGAGCCGCGTCCAGGCGGGCGACCCGGAGGCCGCCACCGAACTGGTTCGGCATTATGAGCCGGACATCCGCCTGGAGGTCCGCGTGCGGTTGCGAATTCAGGATGGGCGGGTGCGGCGCATGCTGGACTCGATGGACATTACGCAGTCGGTGCTGGCGAGCTTCTTTGCCGGCGTGGCGGTGGGCCAGTTTGCTCCCGAGCATCCGCAGCAATTGCTGGGGCTGCTCGTCACCATGGCCCGCAACAAACTGCTGTCACACGTCCGCCACCAGCGCCGGCAGCGGCGGGACGCCCGTCGGGGCGAGTCGTTTGACGCGGCCCGGCACGACATCGCCGCCGGCGGTGAGAGTCCCAGCCAGATTGTCGCCAACCGAGAACTGCTCGGCGAATTTCGCAAGCGCCTGTCCGTCGAAGAGCGCCGGCTGGCAGACCTCCGCGGGGACGGCCGGCCGTGGACGACGATCGCCGCCGAGCTCGGTGGCACCGCCGAGGGTCGCCGCAAGCAGCTCGAGCGCGCCTTTGCGCGAATTGTGCGGGAGCTGAACCTGGGCGACGAGTCGGTGCTGCCGCCGGCGGATGAGAGGACCGACCCCCCGTATGGATGAGTACCCGGCCTCTCCGTCACACGACTCGCAATCAGGCGGACGCTCCGACACGGATACCGACTTGATGTATGAGCGGCTGTGCGCCGACCTGGTGCAGCGCTGGCATCGCGGCGAGCGCGTTCCGGTCGAAGCCTACCTGCGGCAACATCCTGAATTGGAGAGTGGCGGGTGCGCCTTCGAACTGATCCTGACCGAAGTGATCTTGCGGCAAGAGTATGGCGAGGCGGCGCCTCTGGATGAGTATTTGTGGCGGTTTCCCCGCTTTGAAGAGCGATTGCGTCGGCATTTCATGCTGCATTCGGGGCTGGCGGCTGCGGCCCCCTCGACCGCGCGTGGAACGGCCGTCGCGCCGCCCGCCCGCCCCGTCGCAGCCGAGGGGCTGCCGGCCGTGCCCGGCTACGAGATCGTCGAGCGGATCGGGCGCGGCGGCATGGGAATCGTGTACAAGGCCCGTGACGCCAGTCTCGGCCGCTACGTGGCCCTCAAGGTGCTCCGCGACGATCACGCCCGCGCGCCCGACAAGCTGGCGCGGTTCCTGCGGGAAGCCCGCACGGCCTCGGCCCTCAACCACCCCGGCATCTGCACCGTCCATGCCCTGTGCGAGCACGACGGACGACCGTTCATCGTCATGGAGCTGATCGAAGGCCTGACGCTGCGCGCGCTGGTCGCGCGCCGTCCGCAGCCCGACGAGGTGGCGCGACTGATCGGCCAGGTCGCCCTGGCGCTGGCGGCCGCCCACGCGGCCGGAGTCGTCCACCGCGACATCAAGCCCGAGAACATCATGGCCCGCTCGGACGGCCACGTGAAGGTCGTCGACTTCGGCCTGGCGCGCCTCCTGCCCGCGCCGTTTCCCGGAGGGCGCCCCGCGGGGAATGATTCCGGAACCGATCCCGGCATCACGGCCGGCACTCTGACCTACATGTCGCCCGAACAGACGCGCAGCGAGCCGGCCAGCAGCGCCAGCGACGTCTTTTCGCTGGGAATCGTCGCCTACGAGCTGGCCACGGGGCGGCATCCCTTCCCGGCCGCCTCCGCGCTCGAGACCTTCAGCGCCATCGCCGCGCAGGCTCCCCTCGCCCCGCGGCATTTCGCCCCCGCGCTCTCGGCCGATCTGGAAGCCCTGATGCTGCAGATGCTCGACAAGGATCCGCATCTGCGGCCCACCGCCGCGGAAATCGGCGCGATTCTCGGCCGGGAAACCCGCGCCCGGATGAGTTTCCCCGTAGCCGAGGCGCTGGACGTGCCCGGACGAAAGACCGTCGGACGCGACGTCGAGCGCGAAGCCTTATGGGCGGCTTTCGAGGAAGCCGACCGCGGGAATGCCGTGCTGCTGTGCGTCTCCGGCGAGCCGGGGATCGGCAAGACGACGCTGGTCGAAGAGTGGCTGCGCGAGCTGCGCGCCAGCGCCCGCGTCGCCGGCATCGGACGCGGACGCTGCTCCGAACGCCTGGCGGGAACGGGATCGTATCTTCCCGTTCTGGAGGCCCTGGAGGGATTGCTGCGCGGCGAGACCGGGAGCCTGGCCGCGCGGATGATGCGCGACCTCGCCCCCACGTGGTACGCGCAGGTCGCCCCCCGGCACGGGAACTCGTCGGCCGACGCGCTGGCGGGGCGGGCCGGGACGGCGACGGTCGAGCGCATGAAGCGCGAGTTCCTCGCTTTTGTCGCCGAAATCGGCCGCCAATTGTCCCTCATCTTTTTCTTCGACGACCTGCATTGGGCCGACGCCTCGACTTTGGATCTGCTCGCGTGGCTCGGCCGGCACCTGGCCGGCCTGCGGCTCATGGTGGTGACCACGCACCGTCCCGCGGAGATGCACTCGGGGCGGAACCCGTTCGTCCCGGTGCAGCTCGAGCTGCAGCGGCACGGCGTCTGCCGCGAGCTGCCGCTGGCGTTTCTGACCTCCGACGACGTCGAG
>JBLMWR010001026.1:0-3798 GCA_050257335.1 Deltaproteobacteria bacterium
GTCGACCGCGGGCGTCTGCGACGATCTGTGGAGCACCAGTGCCGTCTGGTGCGACGTCGATGGGGACCACCTTCTCGATCTGTATGTCGCGAACTACATGGACGTCACGTTCGAGACCCACAAGACGTGCGATTACTCGGGCCGCACGGGCTATTGCGGCCCGGGAAGTTTCCATTCGCTCCCCGACGCCGTTTACCTCAATCAGGGAGACGGCACGTTTGTCGAATCGGCTGCCCGACTGGGATTCGCTGACGACAACGGCAACGGGCTGGCTGTCATCGCTGCGGATTTCGATGACGACCTGCAGCCCGAGATTTTTGTGGCGAATGACATGACTCCCAATCACATGTTTACGCGTTCGACCCATTTCGACGCACCGGGTTCGACTCGGCTGTTGTACGAGAACGTGGCCCCGCTTGGCGGTTCTGCGGTCAGTTATTCCGGGGTCAACCAGGCGAGCATGGGCATCGCCTGCGCTGATTTCGACGGCGATGGTCGTCTCGATATTTTCATCACGCAGTATTATCACATGAAGAATACGCTGTACCAGAACCGTGGTCAGTTGATCTTTGACGACGACAGCCGCCGCACGCGGATCGCGGCCGCGAGCTATGAAAGCCTCGGCTTCGGGACCTGCACGCTCGACTACGACCGTGACGGCGATGCCGACCTGTTCGTGGCGAACGGCCACGTGCTGGGGCCCGAGAACGAGCCGAACGTCATGCGCCCGCAACTCTTGATGAATCAGCGCGGCGTGTTCTACGATGTCTCGGATCAGTCCGGGGAGTATTTCCAGAAGCTGTTTCTCGGCCGGGGTGTCGCCGCGGCCGATTACGACGACGACGGCGATATCGACATTGCCGTGTCCCATCTCGACCAGCGTGCTGCCCTGTTGCGCAACGACACGAAAACCGGACGCCGGTTTCTGGGGTTCAACCTGTCAACGGTGCACCGCACAATCCCTGTGGGGGGGCGCGTCATCGTAACGGCCGGAAACTTCCGTCAGGTGCTGCCGATAGTTGCCGGCGGGAGCTATCTTTCGTCGGGTGATCCGCGGATCGTCACTGGACTGCCCGATGACAAGGGGCCTGTCGAGGTGGAAATCCGCTGGCCCTCGGGACGCATCGATCGTTTCGACGACTTGACGCCCGACAGATACTGGAGCATCAGAGAAGGCACGCCTCCCCGCGAAATGCAAGTCCGCGAATAGATTTCATGCGAATCATGGTGCGATTTCTGGTGGTGACGGTCCTGGTCGGCGGCCTGCTGGCCGGATGCGGAGCATTGTACATCCATGGCGACTTCGCCGCTGCCCAGCGGCTGCTCGTCCGCGGCCATCACCGTGCCGCAAAAGTCCGGCTGCAACGATATCTGCGGCTCTATCGGAGTGACGCGCGAGCCCGGCTGATGCTGGCCCAGGCGATTGTGGCCGACGATGATCGGCCGGCGGAAGACGCGGCCCGGGATGCCGTCGCGGAGTTGGCCCTGATTCCGGACGAATCGCCCTGCGCCGCCGAAGCGCGGACGCGCGCCGGCCGGCTGCTGTTCCTGATCCTGCTGCGGCCTGGTGACGCCGAACCGCTGTTTGACAAGGCGATCGAATTGAAGCCTGACGCTCTGGATCCCTGCATCATGCTCTGGAACCTGCGGAATGTCACCGGCCGGTTTCACCTGACCCAGGCGCTCTTCTGGCGCATTTACGACTTGAGCGCCGACTCCGATCGGCCGCTCCGGCTGCGGGACTGGTACCTGTCCGAATTCGGCCGCGGGTCGGCGTTCGCCGAGCTCGACCGCAAATTGGGCGTCTTGGAAAAAGACGCCAGCCCGTCCATGCACTCGGAGTTTGACCGATTGAGATATATCCGATTGGCCCAGCCCGACTGGCCGCCCGGTACGGCGGCTCTGGCGCGCTTATTGCGGGATGAAGGTTACAGGGAACTGGCCTTGCAGGTGCTGGAACTGGCCGGCCCTGAGGCTCTTCACGATCCTTATTTCATCGGGACGCGCATCCAGCTTGCCATGGATGCCGGAGATTTCGATGAAGCCACCGAATGGTTCAGCCGCTGGCCTGAACCGCGCGAGGGGTACGAGTACTGGTTTTTTCGGGGGACGATCGCCGACGAGGTCCGCCGAGATGACGCCGAAGCCATTGTCTCGTACGAGCAGGCGCTGCGGGAACCGCTGGGAGATACGGATTGGCAGGTGCTGAACCGGCTGGCCCACTGTCTGCTGCGCTCCGGCCGCATCGCGGAGGCACGAACGGCGCGCGAACGGGCCGGACAACTTGAGAAATTGATGGAACGCGAATTTCACCAGAAGCTGCGCAAGGCATTCGGCGACCTGGACAATCCCGATTCGATCCGGGAAATTATCGAATTTTATCGAAAACTCGGCCGCCAGCGTGAGGTGGCCGAATGGAACGCCTGGCTCAAGCGCCTGGCAGCCGAGCCGTCGGAATCGACCGGTGCGTCACCGCAACTCAGTGGAAAATTATCGACCGAATGATTAGGAATAGATGTGGTCTCCTGACCGTCTACTGTGATTTCCATTCAAACTTGGAAAGGAACGTGAAATGTCTCGGTTTATCTACGCGTGTATGATCGGAGCGACTCTGGCGGCGGCAGGTTGTAATGCCAGCGTCTCTGAGATTGGGCCTGCCAAGGAGACGAAGCAGGCCGAGCCCGATCAGATGAAGAAGATGATGGAAGAGAGTATGAAACGGAACGCCGGCGCTCCGGCAGCTCAAGAGCGCGGTGCAACCCCGGATGCGCCCGCCGGAGGGGCGACAACTCCTTAGCCCTGTCGAGTTCAAATCTGATTCACGCGTTCGAATCATTGGGGGCAACTTCGACTATTGACCTGCCGACGACTCGATTCGTTTTCGCAGTTCATTGTAATGTCGCGCCAGTTCCCCATGGGCGAGTCTCGCGTGCAGCATGGCTAGCCACGAATACGAGTCGGCCCGGGACGGATCGAGTTGCAGCCGGCGTTCCATCGCCGAGATTGCTTCGGCGTAGCGTCCCAGGCCGTCCAGGAGCTTCGCCTGTTCCATCAGCATGCCCGTGTTCCAGGGATTGATCGCCAGAACCTCTTGCAGGCAGACCAGGGCTTCTTCACGGCGGCCGACGGCAGCCAATTGCAGCGCCTGCGACTGCAATGCCAATTCATTGCCGGGTGAATGTTCCAGCACGACGTTCCAGCGGCCAATGGCTTCCCCAGGATGGCGTTGGATTCCCGCAACGGTGGCCAACGCCTCGAGCACGGCCAGATCGTCTGGCGCCGCTCGCGCGAGGCGTGTCAGGCTGTTTTCGACCTGAGCCGCGAGGACGGAATCCCCCCGGCGCTCGGCGAGCATCGACAGCAAGATGGCGCGTGCCCGTTTTTCCGATTGGCGGGACATCCCAGGTGTTCCGGATTCGAAGATCGTTATGGCGTCTGCATTCGGGGTCGTTTGACCCGGTGCCGGGCGCGCGGGCGACCTGCGCCTGGGGATCCGATGATCGGTCTGCGATGTATGCGGCACGTCGCTGGCGCTCAGCCGGGGCGCGTGGCAGACGATGCACGAGTCATGTTCCGCCTGCTCGCGCAAAACCGCGGCTTCGCTGCAGCCGCGCTCGGCGTGACACGTCAGGCACTTGGCGCGGTAGAATTCCCGCCGCTCAGTGGGGGCTGGTGCAGAGTGCGGATCATGGCATGAAATGCAACCGAGCCGGCCGCGGCTGGCCTGATAGCAGCGGCTGGACAGCATCTGTTCGGCCTGGCTCACCGCTTCGGTCGCCCCCTCCTCCGTCACACCGG
>JBLMWR010001027.1:0-3595 GCA_050257335.1 Deltaproteobacteria bacterium
CGAACGCAAGCTCCCGCCCCTCAGTTCCGCCGCGCTCACCGGCGAAGAACCAATGCGGACGTTCGGCCAGTTGAAACAATTCTGGAACCAGAAAAGCCAATGAGCCGCCATGAAGATCTGACCCGCGTCCTCAACAGCGGCATCGTCGCCGTCATCCGTTCCACGTCAGGTGAACAGCTCGTCGAAGTCGCCCGTGCCTTGTACGACGGTGGCGTGGACGTTCTCGAAGTGACGTTCACCGTGCCGCGGGCGCTGGAAATCATCGCGGCCGTGCGCAAAGCGCTCGGCGACAAAGTGCTGCTGGGAGCCGGAACGGTCCTCGATCCCGAGACGGCCCGCGCCGCGTTTCTGGCCGGGGCCGAGTTCCTCGTCGCTCCCACCGTCAACCTCGACGTCATCCGGCTCGGCAATCGCTATGACAAACTGGTGATGCCCGGCGCCTTCACTCCCACCGAGATTCTCACCGCCTGGGAAGCCGGCGCGCAGATCATCAAAGTCTTCCCCGCCGACATCGGTGGCCCCGCGTACCTTAAAACGATCCACGGCCCCCTGCCGCAGGTGCGGCTCCTTCCGACCGGCGGCGTGAACCTCGCCACGATCGCCGACTTCCTGAAGGCCGGCGCCTGCGCCGTGGGCCTCGGCGGCGCACTCGTCGAACCGAAAGCCGTCCAGACCGGCGACATGGCCCGCATCCGGAATCTGGCGGCCCAGTACGTCGAGATCGTCAAGCAAACCCGCGCGGGGATGAAGTAACAGCCCCGAAGCGAGACGACGACAATCACTCCGCCGCCTTCGCCTCTTTGAGCAGCTTGAGTGCCGTCTCGACCATCGCTTCACCGCCGCCGGGCTGGACGAGCGAGTTGACCGTTTCGTAGCTCCCCTCGGCGAACGCCTTCTTGGTGGGGATGTACGCCGGGGCGTCGTTGCACAGCTCCACCACCAGCGTCCGCGCGAAGGGGGAGCCGCGCTTGATCGCCAGGCCCAGCTCGACGAACACCTCCCCCGGCAGGCCGACGATCGCCAGGTCGTCGCTCAGGCGAAAGACCTGCACTTCCAGCGGGAGCTGAGAGACGGGGCGAAGCTGCAACTGCATGATCTTCGTCGCCCTCACCTGCCCCAGAAACGGAAGCTGCGGCGTGCCGACTTTGAAGATGTCCTGCTTTGCCTGTGCGACTTCGGCGGGCGTGTATTGCTGAATGGGGACGCCGGCGACGGCGCTGCGGACCGCCAGCTTCGGCATCTCGACGGCCTTGAGGGT
This sequence comes from Deltaproteobacteria bacterium, assembly GCA_050257335.1. Taxonomy (GTDB): domain Bacteria; phylum Planctomycetota; class Planctomycetia; order Planctomycetales; family Planctomycetaceae; genus JACQFH01. Next base: position 1,259 of record JBLMWR010001027.1, read on the forward strand.
CGGTATTGCAGCGCGCACCGTCTCGGCCAGCGCGGCGCCGATCCGAGCCGCTTCTTCATGCCCCTTCTGCGGCACGTTGTTCGTCACGTCGACATGGTTGATGTCGCCGCACGTGCCGTTTCCGAACAGCGACACGAATTCGTTCCCCAGGCTCGTCCGCAGGTTGCGTTCGAGATAGAAAGGATAGTCGGCCGAGTATTCGGTCCCGCCCACGGTGTCCAGGTGCAGCGGAAAGACGGTGAGCGCGGCGCGGTTCCGCATGTCGTCCGGCGATTTCAGCAGGATGACGCCGACTTCGGGATCGATCGGACCGGCGGGCTTGACAATGTCGGGGTTGAGCTTCCCGGGGTTGAAACGGACCGATCCGTCTTTCATGTGAAACCGGCGGTTGAACGACAGCCCGCGCTGCTCGGCGATTCCGGCGAGGACCTTGACTGGCTGCGCGCCGGCCTGCGCCTGGGCGATGGCCTCGACGATCCGTTCGACGAGAAACGCCGGATAATCGACCTCTTCGTACGGGTCTTTTCCCGATTTCGCGACCGCCTGATCGTGGAAGTGCCTGCGCAGGGCGCCGCCGTACAGAGGGCCGGTGTGCGAATGTGTGCCGTGGATGAGGATATTCGCCGCAGGGATCCCGGTCTTTTGCGCCGCCTGCCGCCGCACGCGGCGGGACACGTCAAGCGTGATGCCGATGAGGTCACAGAAGACGAGCGCCGCCTGCTGATTCCCCTGGCGGAAAACGACCGCCTTGGCCTGCAGCGGATCGTGCGTGCCGGTGTTGAGCCGCTCATTGAAGTAGCCGCTCATCCGGTAGTTCTCCGGCGGCGTGATATCCGCGACGGCCACCCCCGCCTGAAAATCGGCAGCGGGGGCGAGGGGAGCGAAAATCGCGACGATCAGGAAAGCGGCGGTCAAACAACGGAATGCACTGAACATTGGATTTGTCCTTTGAAGGCTTCGCCAATCCGGGAAAAGACGAGAAGGAACCGCGGATGACGCGGAAACGCGCGGATGTGCCAGTTGATCTCGCGCGTACTTATCCGCGTCATCCGCGGTTAAACTTCATTTGCGTTCGGCCAGCGGCGGCCGTCGGTTTCGTGGCGGCGATTGCAACCGAGTACCACCGCTTCACCCGACCCCCCCTGCCGCCCCTTGCAACGGGGGGAGACGTCGATCTGTTTTCTCCGGATCTTCGCGATTTTGTTTCTATTTCCCGAGCGGCACCGCGCCGTCGAGGTAGCGCCAGTTCTTGATGAACGCGATCAGGTCGGCCATCTGCTCGATGGCAATGTTCTTTTCCAGCCCCTCCGGCATGAGCGAGATGCCGTTCGATTTCAGCTCGTCGATCTCCTGCCGCAGGATGAGCACGGTCTTTCCTTCCGGCTGCCGGAGAGTGATCGACGCGGCCGTTTCAGTGGCGACGATCCCCGTCTCCGACTTGCCGTCTTTCGTCAGGACGGTGTAGCTGACGTAGTTATTGTCGATCGCCTGGTTGGGGTTGAGAATGTCATTCAAGAGCTGGGCCGGGGTTTTCGTCCGCGAGTCGGAGATGTCGGGAGCGACGTTCACTCCCAGATCGCCGATCTTGTGGCAGGTGACGCAATTCTTCTCGAAAACGGCCCGGCCGCGGGTCGGGTCGGCCTTGAGGGCCAGCGCCGGCTGATACTTTTCAAGGACCAGCTTGCGATCGGCGGGAATCGCGGCGGCGAGCAGCTTGCGGGCCAGATCGCGGACCGTCTCGTTCTTATGGTTGACCAAAGCCTGCACATGTGTCGGGTCGAGCTCGGTCACCGCGAGTCGCCCGGATTCAATCTCGGCAAGAAGTGCCTGCGCACGTGACGTCGTCCGCAACAGGGATTGAATTACGCGACGGCGAACCGCCGGAGTTTGCGCGGGAAGAACGCTTACGAGCGACGGGGCCACGTTCGCGTTGTCAAAGGCCGCCAGCGCATCGACGGCCGCCAGCCGGATTTCCTGCAGAGGATCCGACCGAACACGTTCGACCAGCACCGGCCGCGCGCGGTCAAACCGCAGGTATTGCAGCACGCTGATTGCCCCCAACCGTAAGTCGATCGGCCTGTCGCTTGTGCCTGCCAGACGAATTGCATCGTCGAAGAAGGCTCCCATTCCCCTCGCTTCCGGAGTCATTGACCGAATTCGCGCGTCCAACTTTTCAACCGACTCACGCAACGATTCGCCGCGCCGCGCCGCACCGCGGCCGAGCCCGTTTACGATCGCCAGGGTAAGCGCCGTGATGTAGTGGCCATCGCGTCTTCCCAGCCCCGGAGCCGCGCGCGAGAGAGCCATTAAAATCTCCTGCTCATCTCCGGCGGCACC
>JBLMWR010001028.1:0-5226 GCA_050257335.1 Deltaproteobacteria bacterium
CACCGAGTACAGCGCCGTGGCTTCCCGACTGAATCGGGAGATCGCCATGCCGGCCCTCATCCGCTTCGCGGGCGCGATTCCCAACGTGCGCGGCCCCCTGGAGGCGAACGCGAAACTGGACGATGACTACGAGAGTTACGACGCCAACTGCGAGGTCGCTCCGGTCACATCGCCGGAAAAGCCCGTGAAATTCAGGATCCGCATCCGGCCCGACACCGTTCGGGCGGGAATTACCGTCGAGTGTGAAATGACGAGCCGGGAGGCGGAACTGTTTCATGACGCGACCGATCTTCCCGTCGAAGGGATTGATGAACAGAGGCTGCACCAGTGGATCGAAGACGTCATTGCCGGCGCCTATCAGCGCTTCTGCGAACTGCATTACCCCCCGGCCTCGAGGTGAGGCGGCCATTCCTTCAGGAGCACGAATCATGCAAATTCCGCTGCAAATTGCGTTTCGGAACTTCGAACGGTCGGAGCGGATCGAAGAGGACGTCCGCCAGCATGCGGTGAAGCTCGAAGAATTCTCGGACCGGATCACGAGCTGCCGCGTCATCATTGAGGCCCCTCATCATCATCACCACAAAGGGAACCTGTATCACGTGCGGGTGCTGGTCTCGGTTCCCCAGCGGGAACTGGTGGTCGATCGCAAGCCCGCCGAGCATCATGCCCACGAAGAAGCGCACGTGACGATTCGAGACGCGTTCGACGCGATGCGGCGGCAGTTGGAAGACTACGTCCGCGAGCTGCGCGGCGACGTCAAGGCGCATGTTGTTCCGCCGCACGGAAAAATCGCGAGGCTTTTTCCGGAGGAGGGGTACGGCTTTATCGAGACGGCGGACGGCCGCGAGATCTACTTCCACCGCAACAGCCTCCTGGAGGCTGCGTTCGCGGAACTGCAGGTCGGCACGGAGGTCCGTTTCGCGGAGGAGGAAGGGGACAAAGGGCCGCAGGCCAGCACGGTGCGAGTCGTCGGAAAACGTCATCATCTGGTGGATTGACACGGGACAACCTGCCGGTCCATCGATACCGCCGCCATGACCGAGCACTCATTACAAAGCCGCGTGCGGTTTCGAGTGGGGACCTCGGGATGGAACTATCCTCACTGGCGCGGGGTCTTCTACCCGGCGGAACTGCCCGTAAGCCGCTGGTTCGAGCATTACTGCCGCGTGTTTGATACGGTCGAGATCAACAACACGTTTTATCATCTGCCCGACGCCGAAACATTCGTCCATTGGCGGGCGCAGGCGCCCGGGGGGTTTCTGTATGCCGTCAAGGCCAACCGCTATCTGACGCACCTGAAGAAACTGAACGATGTCGCGGAGCCGCTGCAGCGCTTTCTGAAGGCGGTCCGCCGGCTGGGCGACCGGCGGGGGCCGATCCTCTATCAACTGCCCCCCCGGTGGCGGCGCAACGTGGAACGGCTCGACGATTTTTGCCGCCTTTTGCCGCGCCGCATGACGCACGTCTTTGAGTTCCGCGACGCCGACTGGCTGGTCGACGAGACTTTCGCGGTCCTCGAAAAGCACCGCGCCTGCCTGTGCATTCACGATCTGGTCGATCGGCATCCGCGCGTGGTGACCGGACCGGCGGTTTACGTGCGATTTCACGGCGCGGGGGAGCTCTATGGCGGCAGCTATTCGAACGGCCACCTCCGCCGCTGGGCCGAGTGGATGCGCGAGGCGGGACGTTCGGCACAGGTCGTCTACGCCTATTTCAATAATGATGCGGCGGCGCATGCCATTTACAATGCGCTCACCTTGCGCGAAATGCTGGCATGAAAGACTGCGAGTGCGTGGACTTTCTGCAGTGGGCCCTCCCCCGCCTGCGGATGCGCTGGCCGGGCTTCCGCAAGGTGCGCCGACAGGTCTGCAAGCGGGTCGACCGGCGTCTGCATGACTTGGGATTGCCAGACGTGGCGGCTTACCGCGTGCGCCTCGATCAGCATCCCGAAGAATGGCCGATCCTCGACAGCTTCTGCCGGATCTCGATCTCCCGCTTTTATCGCGACCGGGGGGTCTTCGACGCTCTGCGGGAGACAGTTCTTCCGGAGATCGCGAGGCGCGCGACGGCACGCGGCCAGCGGGAGGTGCACGTCTGGTCCGCCGGATGTGCGTCCGGCGAGGAGCCGTACACGCTGAGCATTGTCTGGAGGCTGATTGTACAACCCGCCTTTCCAGGTGTGTCATTGCGGATCGTCGCCACGGATGCCGACGAAGGTCTTCTGGCCCGCGCACAAGCCGGCTGCTACCCCGCCAGCAGCCTCAAGGATCTGCCGGTGGAATGGCGGTCTGTGGCCTTCACATGCTCGGGAAACCTGCACTGTCTCGCCGCAGAATATCGAGACGGGATCGAATTCGTGCAACAGGACATTCGCCTCCGGCAACCCGTGGGGCCGTTTCACCTGATCCTCTGCCGCAATCTGGTTTTTACCTACTGCGATGCCGTCCTCCAGGCCGAGCTGCTGGCGACCATCTGCCGGCGTTTATTGCCCGGGGGATACCTGGTTGTCGGCATTCACGAGTCGCTCCCACCCGGCGACTATGGGCTGAGCGAATGCCTGCCGAAGACGGGAATCCATGAAATGCGATGAACGGCTTGACGGTCGGCCGGCCCGCATCTTGTCGCATTGACAGAAGCCAGTGCTCCGGCAGTCCACCGGAAGAATTCCGAAACTCAGGTGCTTGACAGTATGCCGTCGCTTTGTTAGAAAAAATCAAAACTGAATGTGCTCGAGACGGGCACATGCTCATTCGGCTATGAGAGCCCTTTGGCATTCTGCGAGTGCTGTAGGGTTTTTTGTTTGGCTATGACAGCCCCTGCCGTGCAAACTGCGCACGACGAGGGGCTTTTTTATTTCGATTCGCGGACCCGTACGGCGAAAGTTTGCTCGACACAACGGACTTGCATCATGTTTGGCACTACCCGCGACTTGTCTTCATTTGAATGTCTCCTGGAATCCCACGTCGACACTGCCGATCAGGAATTGCCGGCCGCTCCCTTCAAAGAACGCGCGGGATCCGATTCTGACGCCGTACTGATGGAAGCGATCGGACAGTCGTTACGGTCAACGGGCTACCCGGCCCTCAGAAACCTCGGAATCAGCGTTATCGGGGGTGACGTCGTTTTGACGGGGCGCGTCCCCACCTATCACCAGAAGCAGTTGGCGCAGGCGACGGTGCAACAGTTCCTCCAGGTTCGGGGAATCGCGAACAGTATCGAGGTCATCAGTTGCCGTTGAAGCGATGCAGCAGTCGCACGACACCAGCCCGCAAACCGATATCATCCGACCTCAGAAGAAAAGGAGGGAGAACGTGTCCCGGGAAACTGCAATTCTGGCAAAGCCTGCCGTGACCGAACTTACGACGACCGCGAAGGGAGCCGTTGCATCGGGCGCAGCGGCCGCAACGCCCGGCGGCAGTTCGCTCTCTGACGATGCCATTCGAGTCAATGCGTACCTGAAATGGGAAGCCGCAGGAAAGCCGGGCGGCGACGGGGTCGATTTCTGGCTGCAAGCCGAGCGGGAGCTGCGCCAACTGCTCTCAAAAGCCCCGGCGGCAGGCGAGGGGCCTGTCACGAGTGAGACGGCCCGGCCGGCTGCTGTCGCCCCGGTTCGTCGTCCCCGTCGGGCCTGACTCATCTTCAGGAAAACGATCGTGTCTTCTTGCAGCCAGTGCCATCCTCCACCTGACATGCTGACCTGACCGCGCCAAATGACGAAGCTCAAGAGCGTCAGGCTGTACGTGGGGTTGAGTGCCTCGGAAGCCAGGCGGCGGCTCAAGGGGCACGGGTTCGGCGTCCGAAAGGTCGAAAGCGCCGGAAAGAACCGGGCGCTCATCATCCATACGGCAACGGGAGACCATCGCCGAAAATTAGAAGTCCTCTTGCACGACGTGGTTCAACCGGCTTCCGCGGAGGAGTACCACGATTGAGACGACGATGGACGGTTTGAAATCAAAATACCTTTTCGACTGGTTTCGGAGAAATATTCATGCCCGATGTCTCGCCGCTGCCGGGCAGCGATTCGTCGTTGGCAGGGCTTTTGCCGGCTGTCCGCAGCCGAACCGTCATGATCGTGGGCCGGAGTGCTGAAGTATCACAAGGCGGTCGCCGCAGGCGTCGACTGCGTGGTTGCGGTGCAGGATGGCGGCGAGCTGGAACCGATCCTGTCCGTGCTGGAAAGTCCCGCGCGGACGGTTCACCGACTGAGCCCTTCCCCTCAGGCTCGCGACCGGGCCTCCGGCCGGCGGAAAGCATGGCGCGAAGAGCAGTACCGACGCTATTTCCGCGATTGTCGCCCGAACTGCTTTCCGTATCGCAGCATCATTGCGACTGACTGGCAGCGGCCGACCGGCCAAAGCATCGATCAAGGAACGATCGTCGGCCTGCTCGATGGCGAAGGTTTCTGCGTCGGCCTTGGACTCGTCGAAAAGACCGACGCTGACGGCGTTTGCGTCATCACGTCCCATCCCGATCGGGAGGTCATCGTGCACGTTCAACTGGGGAAAGTACGGCTTGCCATGAATGGTCTCGAAGAAGCGCGGACCTGACTGCCCCGAGCCGTTGCATCGCATTCCGAAAAAATTTCGAACTTTTCGACCGGCGGTTCGTATACCGGGCATTGGACAAGCTGCGGGATGCGCAGATGAGGAAATTCTGGACAGTCAGGAGATTTCATGAGACGGAAGCTGCGAGATTCGGTGAGAGAGGATGTCGAAATGAGAAGGATGGAAAACCATCGTGAATTCGACCTGTGGGATGAAAACGTACGGCCTTCCTGGCTTGCCAGGAAGGAGCAGGACGAACCTGAGGAAGACGTTGTCGACGAAGAATTGGATGAAGAGGAGCTCGAGGACGAGGACTTCGACGAAGACGAGTCGGATTTCGACGACAGCGAGGACGAGGAAGACTGGGAGGAAGAGGACGAGGACTGGGAGGAAGACGAAGACGACCGGGATGAAGATGAAGACGAGAACGAGGACTGGGACGAGGACGACGAAGAGTAAAATCACCGGGAAAACCAGTCTCGCTTCCGGAACGGCTTCCTTCTGAGTCCGAAAGGCTGCATGAGAATTCATGCCCGCGCCTTACGAAGAGCCCGGCAGGCTCGCGACGCCAATTGTTTGGGGGGATTAAAACGGGAGGCGCTCGACCTGAGCAAATCCCGGATGGAAATCGCCGGCGGATCCGCTGCAACGGCCGCGGCCCGACGCCGGCGAACCTTCTTTC
>JBLMWR010001029.1:0-4904 GCA_050257335.1 Deltaproteobacteria bacterium
CCATCGTGATCGTCACGATCACCGCCGCCGACGAAACTTGGGCCGAGGCGCTGCGGCTGAACGTCGATCTGCTCGTCAGCGCCAAGGGATGGGAATCGTCGGCCCTGGTTCCGGCGATTCAGCGGGCTGTCGAACGCGGCCGGATGCTGCACGAAATTGACAGGTTGACGGCCGCCGACCGGCGGCGGCTTGTTCGCGAGCGGGACGAGGCCGAATATCTGCTGAATCAGCAGAGACAGATCCTGGCGGCGCTGGGGCCCCTGGGTGCAGGGGCGCCGCCTGATGCCGACTCCCCGACTGCCGCCCAGACCAGTGCGAGCTGCGAGCGTTTGAACCTTCCTCCGGAATTTGACGAATACTACCAGGAGTTGCTCCGCACCTATGTTATCATGGGGTCGGGCAATCTGTCCGCCGAGGTCATCAAGTTGGCTGACGTGCTGTCGCTCGCGGGGATGTCTCCACGGCGGGTGCTCGATCTGCACCTGGTGCGCGTCGAGCGGCTGGTTCGCGGGCTGGGGAACCGGAGCACGCGGCATGTCATGGCGCGGGCCGATCTTCTGGCGCTGGAGTTGATGATCTGCCTGGGCGAATGCTACCAGCGGCAATTGGCGCCGGCCGCTTCCGGAGTCCCGGGGCCCGCGGGGCGAGCCGTCGCGAATCTCGTCGCCGAGGCGATGTAATGTCTGATGAAACGGCGACTGTCGCACAACTGAGACGGGCCGTTCAAGCCTTCGTCGATGAGCGGGACTGGCGGCAGTTTCACACGCCGAAAAATCTGGTCATGTCGCTGGCGATCGAGGCGGCCGAGCTCATGGAGCACTTTCAGTGGCTTGACCGGGACGAGGCGATCGCCCGCGGGCGCGACCCGGCGCGTCGCGGCGAGATCGCCGATGAGATGGCCGACGTTTGCTGCTATCTGCTGAGCCTGGCCAACGCGCTGGAGATCGACGTGAGCGAAGCAGTGCAGGCCAAGCTCGCCAGGAACGCGGAGAAATACCCGGCGGCCGAATTTCGCGGTCGGTCGGGACGGGCGTAGGTCAGCCGTTCGAGACCCACGGGAGGGACGCCTGGGTTCATCGCCCGCCGGTGGGGCCGCCTGGTCGCTGCACCGAAAGCTCGCATCCGCATTGCTGTCAGGCCGTCAGCCTGACGCAAAGAGACTGGTTTACACCCTCTCCGCGCCGGAACCCGCGCCCCGACGCTCCGCGTCGCGTTATAAAGATGTTATGATGCTCAGGGGGCGCTCCAAGGAGTTGTATTTTCATGGCCGATCAACTACCGCACTCACGGCCCGATCTTTCCGAAACCGACGTTCTCTCTGCGGCGCAGTCGATCGAGTTCGAACCGCTCGCGCCGGACGTCCTCGTCAACGAAATCAAGGAGGTCGCCGACAAGCTGGTCACCGATCAGACGACCCGCGGCGACCTGAAGATCATCCTGCGGGCACTCAAGGAGCTGCGCTACGCCTTCAAGGTCTTCAAGCCGTTTCGGCTGCGGCGCAAAGTGACGATGTTCGGTTCGGCGCGCACGCCTCCCGACCGGCGGATCTATAAAATGGGAGAGGAATTCGGCCGGCAAATGGCCGCCAGCGGCTGGATGGTCATCACCGGCGGCGGGGCAGGCATCATGGAGGCCGGGCACTTTGGGGCCGGCCGTGAAATGTCGTTCGGGCTCAACATCGTGCTCCCCTTCGAGCAGGAGGCCAACCCTGTCATCGCCGAGGATGAGAAGCTCATCAACTTCAAGTATTTCTTCACCCGCAAGCTGCTGTTCGTGAAAGAAGTCCATGCGATTGTGCTCTTTCCGGGAGGGTTCGGCACGCAGGACGAAGGGTTCGAGACGCTGACGCTCGTGCAGACCGGCAAACGCGATCTCATGCCCATTGTCTGTGTCGACGAACCGGGGGGGACGTACTGGAAACGGTGGCGGGAATTCGTCGTCGAACAGCTCCTCGAACGGCAACTGATTTCTCCCGCCGACATGTCGCTGTTCCACTGTTTCGACTCGGTCGAAGGGGCCGTCGCCGAAATCCTGCGATTTTACAGCGTGTACCACAGCATGCGCTTCGTACGTCGCAAGCTCGTCCTTCGTCTCAATCACGAGCCGGGCGACGAATTGATCGCGCGGCTGAACACCGAGTTTCGCGACATCGTCGAATCGGGACAGATCGTCCGTTCGGACGCCTTGCCGCTGGAGTCGGACGATCCGCACCTGGCTGACCTGCCGCGGCTGGTGTTCCAGTTCAATCGCAAAGACATCGGCCGTCTGCGGCAGATGGTCGATGTGATTAACAATTCGACCTGTCCCCCGATTCAGGAAGGGGGGGGCAGGGGGTAGCGTCGCGGTATGATCCAGCGTGCCACCCGGCGCCATATACCTGCTGATGCGACTCCGGTTGAATTGGGGGTGCGCAGCCAGTTACCATGGCCGTCATGGCTGACGCATCCCGATTCAATCCGATCCCCCGTCTCACAAGTCCCGCAGATCGCCTTCTGGCCGTCGCCGGCGCTCTCCTCATATCGTTCGTTCCGTTGCGTGCTGCCGAACCTGGGCCGGCGGCGATCGGTGATGTGACTCCCGAGTTGCGCTTCAAGGACATTCGCTACCTGCCACGGACGCTGAAAGATCTTGGGGAACAGAATGCCTACGTGCTCGTCTTCACGCAAGACACCTGGATCATCGCCGCGGAAATCCTCCCCGACAACCCGAAGATCGTGCACCATTGCAACATGGGGCACTTCACGATCGGCAAGAGTTTCTCGGAGGGGAATTTCATTACCGGTCGCGTCCCCGGCGGCACTCCCCTGGTTGCCGACGACGGGGTGGCTTTACGAATTCCGAAGAACTCGGTGGTGGGACTGCAGATTCACTACACGACGACCGGAAAACCGGAAAAAAACCGCATGTCGGTCGGGTTCAAGTTTCCCAAAGGAATTGTGCACAAGGAGCTGAAGCACCTGCAGGTGACGACATCGGACTTTGTTATCCCTCCGGGCGCGCCCGCCCATCCCGTCGTCTCCAGCCGCACGCTCCCGGCCGACGCCAGCGGGATCGGCATTTTCTCGCACATGCACCTGCGCGGCAAAGACATGGCGTTCATCGCCCACAGTCCCACCGGCGAAAAGGAAACGCTCCTGTCGATTCCGAATTACAACTACGCCTGGCAGCAGAATTACCGCTGGGAACCTGGAAAGAAAAAATTCCCGAAAGGAACCCGGATCGAAGTCATCGCCCATTACGACAACTCGCCGTTCAATCCCTGGAACCCCGATCCCAAAGCCGAGGTCCGCAACGGCCCGCAGACCTTTCACGAGATGATGTTCGGGTTCTTCTTTTACACCGAGGATAGGGAAGAGCTGAATCTGCACGTCGATCCGAAGACGGGCCATCCTGTGCAGGAACCAGCAGTAACGCCGGCAGCGGATGGCACGCGCTGAAGCAGTGGCCCTACGCCAGAATCGGCAGCATGGGCGAGCCGCCGTGCTGGTATTCGCGGGTGACGATTGAACCGATCAGGGTGGTGGGGGTGCAGTCGTAGACGTGCACCCGGGCAAGATTCCCCACGAGGCGCGGATTGCCGTCGAAGACGACAATGCGGTCACAACGCGTGCGACCCACAAGCTGCGGGTGCTCGTCTCGCAGGACGGCCTTCTCAGGCCCTCCGTCAGGTTCGCAATGTGCATCACCGACGGGCTGGGAAGCCCATCCTCCGTGGTCGCTGCCGTCGTCCCCTGCGCCGGATCCCTTGCGGGCAGATTTGCTCAAGCCCTCGACGAGGACCTCGAATTCCCGGCCGATGAGCCGCGCGTTGTCTTCTTCGCTGATCTCGTTCTGCACTCTCAGCATCTCGTTATTTCTGCGGCGCTTGATTTCTTCCGGAATGTCGTCCGGCAGCAGCTCGTCGGCCTTCGTTCCCGGCCGGGGGCTGTATTTGAAGATGAAGCTGTTCTTGAACCGGCACTCGCGCACCAGCTCCATGCTCTTCTGGAACGATTCCTCGGTTTCGCCGCAAAAGCCCACGATGAAGTCGCTCGACACGGCACAATCGGGAACAATGTCGCGAATGCGGGCCATCATGTCGCGGTATTCTTCGACGGTATAGCCGCGTTTCATCCGTTTCAGGACGTCGTTGCATCCCGACTGGGCGGGGACGTGCAGGTAGCGGGCGACCCTGGGCAGATCGCGGACCACCTGCAAGAGGTCGTCGCTCATGTCGCGCGGAAAATTCGTGACGAACTTGATCCGCTCGAGCCCGGGGGTGTCGTGGAACGCGGCGATCAGGTCGGAGAGCCGGTAGAGCCGACCGTCTTCAGTGGCTTTATAGCTGTTGACCGTCTGGCCCAGGAGCGTGACTTCCTTGACTCCTTCGCCGGCCAGTTGCCGCACTTCCTGGACGATGTGCCGCGGCGGGCGGCTCTGTTCCGGCCCGCGCGTCATCGGCACGACGCAGTACGTGCAGAATTTGTCGCAGCCGATCATGATTCGCACGAACGCCTGGTACGGCGAGGGGCGCATCTCGGGATCGCGTAAGGGGTCGTAGCTTTGAAAGCTGTCGCTGACTTCCTGGCGGGTGGCATCGCGGCGGTCGAGGCTGACGGCCAGCCGTTGCTCGCGATTGGCCCGCGCCTCGGCGACCAGCTCGGGGATCTGTGCGAGCTGCCCGGTGCCGACGACGATGTCCACGTGGGGCGCCCGCTGAAAGACGAGACTTTTATCTTTCTGGGCCATGCAGCCGATTACGCCGATCACCTGATCAGGTCGCCGGCGCTTGCTGTGTTTGAGCCGCCCCAGCGCGCTGTAAATCTTGTGCTCGGCATGCTCGCGAACCGAGCAGGTGTTGAACAGGATCGTGTCGGCTTCGGCGGGGTCGGCCGTCAGCTCGTACCCCTGCTTGCGCAATGCCG
>JBLMWR010001030.1:0-5704 GCA_050257335.1 Deltaproteobacteria bacterium
TTCGAAATCGAGACATTTCGGCCGTCCTTCAGGACCCGACTGCGGAAATTCCCCATCGACAATGATCTTACGACGTGGCCGGTTTGTCTGACAATCCGTCGGGGCGATGCATGGGATTTCAGACATCCCGTCATGTTACCAAAGTTTTGCCCGCCGTGCGGCGCGAAGCGGAATTTTCCTGGAAGCACCAGAAACAGGGCGGTTGAGTCGCCCCGGCCAGGAGCAGCAACAGGGTTGAACCACGAAAGACCCAGCCCGGCGTTTGGCCGGAACCAAAATGAATTCAACCGCGGATTACGCAGCCCGGCCTCCGGCCGGAACCAAAGAAAAGGGGCACACCGCGAGAGGACGAGTTTTATCCTCAGAGAATCCCGAGACCGCAGATGAGGAGAACCACGAATTACTCGAAAAACACGAAAATAGTGGAGACGCCGCGAATTAACGCCAACGTACGCGAATTCCGGAACAAACCGTGCAGTTATTGACGCGCCGCGATTGCCTTCCCACAGGTTTTTCTTTCGTGTGTTTCGTGTATTTCGTGGTTACCTCACCGTCTTCGGATCGTCGGTGTATCAACCATCGCGGCATCAGGTTACACCCTTGCCATGATGAATCCTTTGCGCCCCGCGCAAACCGCGACTGAAAAGAGCTGTCCACAGATTTCTCAGATTTTCGCAGATTGAGCCCGCCGTCGTCGAAATCTGCGGAACCTGCGGATACCCTGTTTTCAACATCACCTGCCGTCACGATTGCCGCAGGCCGCGAGACAAGGAGCCGCTGATGAAACAACATGGACCGTGGCAGATTGTGCGTTCGCACGCCATCTACAAGGATGACTGGCTCGAAGTCCGCAAGGATGACGTGATCCGGCCGGACGGTGCGCCGGGGACGCATGGGGTCGTGTTGCTCAAACCCGGCGTGTCGGTCCTGGCGCTTGACGACGATGGGCGCGTCTACCTGACGGATGAGTTCCACTACGGCGTCGGACGCCGAACGATCGAAGTCGTCAGCGGCGGCCGGGAGCCCAATGAAGATCCTCTGGAAGCCGCTCGCCGCGAGCTCGAGGAAGAACTGGGGATCGTCGCCGCCGAATGGATCGCTCTGGGCTCGTTTGACCCGTTCACGACGATGCTCTGCGCCCCTGCGGAGCTGTTCCTCGCCCGGCGATTGAAATTCGGCGCGAGTCGCCCGGAAGGGACCGAGAACATCCGCTGTGTGACAATGAGTTTCGGCGACGCCGTCGCCATGGTGATGGACGGCCGGATCACGCACGGCCCGAGCTGCACGGTCATCCTGAAGGCCGCGCGGTATCTGGATGAGTTGCGCTGACTTCCCCGCCCCGGAGCCGGTCGAGCACAATCTCGATCATCAGCGGGTGAAGCCCCAGCGGAGCGCACAGCTCGAAGGCGACCTGCGGAAAGCGCGCCTCCAGCTCGCGCCGATGCCGCTCGAGGTCCTCGACGACGTGTGCTCCGGCCGACAGGAAATACGGCAGGAGTTTCACGCAAGTCGCGCCGAGACGCACGCATTTTTCACCGGCCTCTGGAATATCGGGCGCGGCCAGCTCGAGATACGCGGTCTCGACGATCGGGTACAGGCCTTTGGCCCGAATGATGTCGGCCAGCCGCACGAGGTCGTCATTCGCCTCGGGCCGGCGGCTGCCGTGAGCAATGAGTAAGGCGGCGGTGGGCATGGGAGGAGTGATAGAACATTCGGTCTCAAGATACCTCGTTCCCAAGCTCCGCCTGGGAACGCCGCGCGTGGAAGCTCCGCTTCGCGACTTCACGAAGAATCACGGCAGGCTGCATCTGAATCCGTCGGCGCGAAGCGGAGCTTCGGAAGGTCCGTGCCCAGGCAGAGCCTGGGCACGAGTAAAGGGCGAACCTATCCCGCGGCCACGACCGGCAGGGGGACGAGCGTGTGGCCGGCGGCGATGGCCGGCTCCCGGCTTTCGGGGGCCAGCACCATATCAACCAGGAAGTACAGGAGCTGCCGCAGGGCATCGGGCTGCACCTCGTCCGCCAGCGCCTCGGCGCGGGCGCGGGACTTCTCGACCAGCGCCTGCGCCTTTTCGAAGACGCCGCATTCTTCGAACACCCGCCGCAGGCGTCCTATGCGCAAGGCCGCCGGGCCGCGGTCGTCGATAATGGCCTCGAGCTCGGCACGCTGTTCGCTGTCCGCGGCCTCGAACGCCAGCGCCAGAAGCAGCGTCGGACGAACGGCAAGCGCATCCTGGCCGGCGACCATCTTGTTGTCGTCGTCTCCCTCCCAGTCCTTCAGGTCGTTCAGAATCTGGAAGCCCACCCCCAGGTGCCGGGCGAAAACTGGAATCATCTCCTCATGCGCCGTCACCGGCCCGGCCAGCCGGAGCCCCGCGTAGAGCGCCGCCTCGAACGCGGGGGACGTCTTGAGCGCATAAATCTGCAGCGCGTCGATCGGTTTCAGGGTCTGGCCGGGGGAATTGTGCCAGTGCATCTCGGCCCCCTGGCCGTCACAGAGCTTGACGTGCGCGGCGGCCATGCGATCGGAGACGTCGGCGGCGGCTTCGGCGCCCGCTTCCCGCCGGATCGAGCTGACCAGCCGGTAGCCCAGGCCGATCAGATGGTCACCCACGTTGATCGCCGTTCCCAGGTCGTACCGGCGATGCAGCGTTTCGCGGCCGTAGCGATACAGGTCGTCGTCTTCGATGTCGTCGTGGACGAGCGACGCCTTGTGAAAGGCCTCGATGGCCATGGCCACGCGGCTGACGGCGTCGGGAAACGCCGGGACGACGTTTCCCGCCCCGGCCGCGGCGGCCTGGCCCCCCAGCGCCGCGTCGTACGCCGCCAGCGTGATAAACGGCCGAAACCGCTTCCCGCCGTTCTGCAGCCAGTCGTAGGCGATGGCCTCGGTCACCGACAGCGGGGCCTGCAAGTCTTCGGGGATCCCCTTGCTGCGAACGCGCGGCAGAAGGCGGTCGAAATGGACGTCGAACAGCTCGTTGGCCGCCCGCATCAGCGGGACGTAACTGACCGTGGGTTTTGCCGGTGGTTCCTCGAATTTTTCGAGCACATCCCACACCCACGATTCGTCGAGAGTCGTATTTTTGCAGTCTCCCGAGTGGAGCGGAATGGCGTATGAGGGGACGCCGGCGATCAGGACCTTGTCGATCGCCTTCTCCAGCACGTTCAGGCAGGCGACCCCCAAAATTCCATCGATGTGCCCGGAGACGATGATTTTCAGGACGATCGGCGAACCTTCGGCCACGAGCACCTTGTAACCGAGCTGCTCGGCCCGCACTTTGTAATCTGCGATCGAACAGGCCCCGCACTTTTCGCAGTCGAGGCCGAACTCGTCGTATTCGGCCGGGCATCCCTCGGCGTGCTTCAGGCAGTGAGGAAGCAGCAGCATGCGGCGATGAAACGGGACCGCCAGAAACTGCTGTTTCCAGAAGAAATTCCCGATCATCACCATGGCGAAGCCCAGGTATTTCTCGGGCTCGCCGAGCTGCGACAGCAGCTTGCGCCCATGCGCTTCGAGCGCATCCTTCGAAAAGGGCTGGCTCTTGTCGAGGTCCTGCGCGTACCGCTCGGCTTCGTTTTTCAACCGTTCGCGCCCGGCCAGCGTCTCGGGGACGGCCTTCAAATGGCTCGTGCTGCGACGCACCTTTTCGCGCGTGCGGGGGACGGTTTTGGAATCGGTGCGGCTGGAATCGGACTCGGCGGCACTCGATGCCTCGTTGACGATGGTCGCCGTCTCGGCATCAGGGCTGTCGTAGTCGTTCGCGGAAATCGTCAAAACGGGCTCCTTCCAGAAGTCAGGAGTCGGGGTCAGAAATCAAAGGGTGCCAGTCGTCGTTTCGGCTCCGGACGTACCGCCAAACCGTGCGACCGCCCGGCGCAAGGCGGCTGCAGTAAAGATCAGCGGGTAGAGTTTCTCAAAGTACCATAACCTAGCAAAATAAAACCCGATTGGCGACGGTTCCATCAATTTTCCGTTATCAATTTGATCCAGCAGCCAGAAGAGGCCATTTGTCACTGCTGGAGAGGGCACACCCCCCGATGTCTCGCAGGAAAGTAACACCTCCAGGGCCAGCGCGGTTTCTTCGATACTGGAGACAATTCCCGGTGCTCCTCCCCACCCGCCGTCCGGGTTCTGGGCATTCCTGAGCCACGCGATGCCGCGCCGGCAGGCGGTTTCCTCAAGCCGGCCCGTGTCGCGATACGCCGCCACGACCCGGGCCGTCCCGTACGTCGGGTTTTCGTCATTGGCGACGTGCTGGTTTCCGAACCAGAGGGGCAGCCACGAACCATCGGCGCGCTGTGCTCGCCCCAAGTACCGGAAGCCTCGCTCGACAGCCCGCGGCAGGGCGTTGCCGATCTCGCGGCTGATTTCGTCGGTTCCAGATTCGACGACGCGGCGCCGGAAGGCGATCAGGGCGCGAATCGCGTGAGCTGTCAGGTCGGGGGCACTGCGATCAAACGGCAGGGCACCCCATCCCCGGCAGAAAGTCGGCCAGCCGCCGTCTGCGTTTTGAAGATCCAGCAGCCAGCCGATGCCGCGTGCGAGCGCCTCCTGAAAAAAAAGGACCGTCCGCATTTCCAGCGATTTGCTTTCGTCGGGGGGCGGCGTTTGACCCGGCATCGAGCGAGTGACCGTCCCTCCGGCACCGCGCGATTCGCGCGCACGGCGTTCCAGTTCGAGGATCGCCAGGATCGCCCCGGGGGTATCGTCGGCATCGGGGACGCCGCCGGAGAGATCAGTCCAGGCCCAGCCTCCGGGGTCGGCGTTTGTGTACGGGTGAACGTCACGGTATTGCTGGCCGAGAAGCCAGTCGGTAAGCGGCAAGATGGCCTCGGGGGGCAGATCGGGCCCCAGAGCATTGATCGACAGGGTCGTCACCCAGGTGGCCAGGTTCGTGTCGATCGGCCAACTCCCGTCGGGGCGGACCGATCGCACCAGAAAATCGACGCCGCGGCGCGTGACAGGATGGTCGATCAGTCCCATGCCCGCCAGGCTCATCGTCACGAAGCCCGTCAGCGGCGCCGCTTCGAGAAAGCCGCCGCTGGCCGGCTGAATTCTTTCGAGAATCGCCAGGCTCCGCCCGCGCGCCAGCCAGCGCACCAGGCGCGATAGTGGATTCAACGGTTTCAGAAAGTGGTGCCGAACCTGTCCGATGGCGATCAGCGCGGGAAGCGCATAGCTCACGACCGGCAGCCGTGCCCATTTGTAAAGAACAGCCGGAATGCAGGCCAGCTCGAAGGGAAGCGGCGCGACCTCGCGCCACTCCACCAGTCCCGCCAGGGCGCAGTGCGTCAGAATGGGGATCGAAAAGGTTTTGTCTTTACCATAGCGGGCGCGCAGCGCCGGCACGCCGCCGGCGCGGTCGATAAAGGATTTGGCCGCGGCAACGACTGTGGAGTGCCGCGCTGCCGTTCCCGTCGCGTAAAAGACGGCGTGGCACAACATCGTCGTCGAGATGTTGCTGAAACTGCGGGTCGTGTCTCCCCAGCCGCCGTCGGGATTCTGATTCGCCGCAATCCACGCCACGCCTCCATCGATCAGGCGCGGCAATTCTTCTCCCCCCCTCAGCAAGGGGGGGCCGGGGGGGGTCGCGCTGCTTGTCGTCTGTGGCCCGAGCGGCGACGAAATGTGCAAGCCGTCGGCGGTGGAACCAGCGTCTTCGGTCTCTCGTTTTGCGCCCCCGCGTCGAACCAGCTCGAGG